>CBDTYI010000059.1:0-11041 GCA_965364565.1 uncultured Gammaproteobacteria bacterium
GGCAAGCCGATCCGGGAGAGCCGCGATATCGACGTGCCGCTGGTAGCGCGACATTTTTATTACCATGCGGGCTGGGCGCAATTGCTGGACAGTGAAATGCCGGACCAGCAGTCCCTGGGCGTGGTCGGGCAGATCATCCCGTGGAATTTTCCATTGTTGATGCTCGCCTGGAAAATTGCCCCGGCTATTGCCGCTGGTAACTGCGTGGTGCTCAAGCCGGCGGAATATACCAGCCTCAGTGCCCTGTATTTTGCACAGCTGTGCCAGGAGGTGAACCTGCCGCCCGGCGTGCCCGATAATACCTACCGCGAGCTGGCCGAGCGTATCCGGGCGCAGGGTGGCAAAGCGGTGGTCGATGCACACGGTGCGGTGCTGGAACAGGCGCTGCAGGCGCAACCCTACCTGGTGCGCCTTAACCTCTACGTGCTGGAAATGACAGTCAAGCGGCGGCTGGAGGACACCAGCCGGATCGCCGAGGCAGCCCGGAGCATTCAGCAACAGGGCATCGAGTACGTCTGTATTTCGCTGGGGCCCGACGGCGCAATCCTGGTCGACGCCGACAACAGCTATCACTGCAACGCGCCCAAGCTGCACAAGCAGTCCACGGTCGGCTGCGGGGATGCCCTGGTGGCGGGCCTGGTGGCAATGGCGCGCACGGGCGAAGCGCCCCAGGCGATGCTGCGCTTCGGCGTCATCTGCGGCAGCGCTACCGCCGCGCACCCGGGCACCGAACTGTTCACGCGCAGCGAAGTCGATGTGGAGCCGCCGGATCTGCAGGTCACCAGTCTGGGCATTTAGGGGCGCCGTAGTCAAAGAGTAGGTTGGCCCTGAGCGCAGCGAAGCCCGACACCCATCCGGCAAACACACGGGCGTCGCGGTGCCGGCTGAGGAGCTGGTCAAGCTGTGAAGCTGATCGGTCGGTGCTGTTGGGCTTCGCTGCGCTCAGCCCAACCTACGATTTTCTCGTCGGCCGGTCGCTTGGCGCTCAGGTGCGCCGCAGATCCAGACAGTGGTCACTCAAGGCCGCGGCCGGCGGCGTGACGGCAGCGGGAATCTGGCCGGGCGCGATCTCCTCGACTACGAAGCGCTCCCGGGTACGCCTACGCGCTTCGTCGAGTGAGTCCGGCAGGCCGTCGTAAGGTTTGGCCTGTGGCTGCCAGTCGTGCAGCGTGACGCGCAGTCCCGACTGCGCAGCGGGCGCGAGCAGGGTCAACACAATCGGACCCTGGGCGCCGAGCCCCGGGTGCAGGCCGGTCCAGGGCACAAAGGCCCGGTAGCGCAGCCCCATAACGCACAGTTGCCCGGACTCGTCCTGCTCGCGACGCAAGGGAACCCGGTAACCATTGGCCAGCAGTTGCCAGGCGTCGAGGTCCGGGACGTCACCGGCACAGGGCCGCAGGCTGAGCTGCAGGCGCGTGGTGCTGGCATCGACCAGGCGCGAGCCGCCTGCCTGCGCGGCGGCATCACCCAGCAGCGGCCAGAACTCGATCGCCTGGTCGACATCCAGCCGACAGCCGGCCAGCTCGGCATGACCGATATGGCGCCAGTCATCGGCGCACAGGCGTTCGGTGACGGGACTGGCCAGACCCAGCCCGGCAGCTTGCAGGTCGCTGAATACGGCAAGCAGATCCTGACGCAGGTAGAATGGCAGGGCAAAACGGTCGTGCAGCCGGCTACCCCACTCCATCAGCGGCCGATTTATCCGTTGCCGACTCAGCATTGCCGCCAGCGCCCGCAGCAGGGCGGCGATGGCAGCTGCGCTTTCGGCATCCATCGGCATGCGGAAAGCGCGAAATTCGACCAGTCCGAGACACCCCCGAGCGGGCAGGTCCGGGTTCCAGAGTTTTTCGATATTCACTTCGCTGCGGTGGGCATTGCCCGAGGTGTCGACCAGAAACGGGCTCAGACTGCGCCAGATGAATTCCGGCTCGGGATCGGCCGTGGCGGCCAGATGCTGCAGCGCCACCTGCAGTTCACTGAAGGATTCCAGCACGTTTTCATCCGGGCGCGGCGACTGGCTGAAACTACCGACATACAGCGGCGCAAACCAGTAGGACAGCGAGGGGTGGTGATTGAGATAGGCCACCAGGCGAGTCATGAGCTGGGGAGCGACGAAGAACGGGCTGCGCGCGGGACTGGGGCCGCCGAGCGTAAACTGCCCGCCTCCGCCGCTGTCGGAAATCACGCCGGTGTACTGCAGCCGGTAAGGCGCCAGGCCCTCGGCCTCGGCCAGGGCGTACAGGCTGCGGCTGGTGGCGAGGAATTCGCTGACACAGGGGGCCGGGGCCGCGTTGACTTCAAGCACCGCCGGGTCGGGCGTCAGCGTCGTCCAGGCGACCGTGTCATCCACCGGTGGAGGAAACCCGCGCCAGACCAGAGCCGTGAGTCCAGCTTCGTCGGCCGCGCGGGCGACACGCCCCACGAAGTCCAGAAACGGCGCCACCTCGGAAAAATCGGGCAATTCAATGCAGGGCTGCAGGCTGTTCCCGGGTCCCGTGGGAGCCGGGCCAAGCGCCACCAGATACAGCCCCTCGCCGGCTGCCGTGTCCACTGCACCACTCGGCGGGATAGCCTGTTCGTGCAGCGAAACTCTGCCGAGGCGTGCATCCGTTGCCGGGTCTGCGGCCAGCTGCTGGCCGTCGCAGCGGAACAGCACGCGCAGTCCCATGTCCGCGTCGACCTGAAAACTTGTTGCCGCCCAACCATCGCTGTCGAGCGCCGCGGCCAGGGCCTGCCAGAAGACGGTGAGGCATTTTGTATCGCAGCTGCAGTCGGCTCCCAGGGGGTCCGGCGGCAGCCCCTCGGCCACCGGGCCTGCGTCACGGCGCCGGTACAGGCCGAGGCTCCAACGGGGCCGGTCTTCGCCGGCATACTGGCGCCCCAGGGTTCGCAACACCATGGAGCCGGCATGGCTGTCGCGCAGGCGTGCCACCATGTGGCAGGCGTAGGTCTGCTTGGTTTCGCCCAGCGCATCGGTGAGCCATTCGGCCGACTCGGACCAGCGGTTGGTAAAGGTCGGTTCGGCCCCCACCCAGACGTCGAGGCCGCAGGCGGCCACCGCCTCGTCGTGGGCGCGGATCGCCGCATCAAAACTGCCGTTGTCGGGTGTCACGGCAGGCAGTGTTTCGCAGTTGTGAGGCAGTGTCAAAAGTCATCGAGTGATACCTTTTCCAAATCAGCTGCCCTAGACTGGCAACTATGCGCCGCATTCAAATCCAGCACCTGACACGCTACCGCTACGCCGAGACGGTGACGCTGCTGCCGCACACCCTGCACCTGAGGCCGCGCGAGGGTCACGACATACGCGTACAGTCGTCCAGGCTGGTGATCGATCCCGCCTACAGGATTCGTTGGAAACGCGATGTCTACAGTAATTCCGTGGCTGTGGTTGAATTCCTGCAGCCTGCCCGGGACCTGGTCATCTCCAGCGAAGTGGTGGTGGAACACTATGAGGAACAGCCGCTGGAATTCGTACTCGAAGATAATGCGCGGCGTTTCCCGTTCCAGTACGACGCCTCGGAACAGATCGATCTGGCGCCCTATCAAAGTTCGATCTTTCCCCAGGACCGGGGCGTATTGAAAGACTGGGCGGCCGAAGTCTGTAATCAGCAGGGCGACATCGACACCATCGCCCTGCTGACCTCGCTGAATCGAAAGATCGCCAACCAGCTCGAGTACCAGATGCGCGAGGAGCCCGGTGTCCAGACGCCGGCCCAGACTCTGTCAACGGGCAGAGGCTCCTGCCGCGACTTTGCCACCCTGTTTATCGAGATCTGTCGTCACTGCGGCTTTGCCAGCCGCTTCATCAGCGGCTACGCGCTCAACGAGGCGGTAGCTGAGGGACACACCGCCACCCATGCCTGGTCGGAAGTGTTTTTGCCGGGCTCCGGCTGGCGGGGTTTTGATTCCAGCAGCGGTCTGGTGGTCAGTGGTGACCATATCGCCGTGGCGGTACACCGCCATCCGGAAGCGATCCCCCCGGTTGCAGGTTCCTTTAAGGGCTCAGCCAATGCGCGGCCGGAGCTCCAGGTTCAAGTCAGGGCCACCCGGATCCCGGATTAACCTCGCCGGCGCTAGCCGGTTATCCATTCATCAGCCGGGCGGCCCATCCAGCAATTCCACCCGAACCTCCATACCGGTGTAAACAGCCGGTGGACCAAACTGATGGTATACCGAAACATCGGCGGCATCCCGCCCGTAGGCCACTGCAAGCCGACCGCCACGAAGCGCCTCCTGCGTAGGGTCGAAGGTGTACCAGCGCCCGCCAACGTACGCCTCGAACCAGGCATGCAGGTCCATGGGCACGAGTCCGTGCAGGAATCCCACCACCAGGCGTGCGGGGATGCTGATGCTGCGGCACAACGCGATGCCGAGATGGGCAAGATCGCGGCACACCCCCTCCCCCTGCACATTCACTTCGACAGCAGATAGTGGAAATGCGCTGGATCCGGGTGTGTAGCGTATCGAGGTCCGGACCCATTCACTGATGCGATACACCTGATCGTAGCCGAGTTCCACCCCAGCGACGATGTCGCGCGCGAGATTACCGAACCGGTCCGATTCACAATAGCGGCTCGGGACCAGATACAACAGGACCGTGTCCGGTAGATTCTGAATCTCCACAAAGAACGCACCCGGGGCCGTATCCACCACATCCGCAGTCATTACATCGGCTGATGTATGAATAGAAAATTCGCCCGCCGGGGCCACCATTCGCTGACAAAGATTGCCGAAGATGTCGGTGTATTCTTCGACCGGAACATTTGGCGACAGTGTATAGGCTTCCCGCGCCACCCACTGCTGCATGCCGCTGCGGGGCCGGAGCATGAGGATCAAGGGGGTGAAGTCACCCATTTGAAACGCCAGATTACAGCTAGTCCGGAGCCACATGGCGATCCTCCCTGTATTTTCACCCGGTCTGGGCCGCCGCCTTCTCTACCACCCCGATTGATGCACCCGGATCAGGCAAGGCGCATCCGGGCGAGCGATGCCCGGGATTCACCGCCACTGATATCCGGAATAATACTAAGCTCCAGTATCGTCAGCGCAGCGAGATCCACACTATAGTCCTCGCGTTCCTGGCTAGCATCCGGCGGGCTGAAGTTATACTGCTGACGCACGATCTCCCGCCAGGATGTCCCACCGTCCGGGGACCAGCGCAGCACGAATTCCTGCGTGCGCTGCCGTTCGTGCTCCTGAAACTCCAACTGGATACGACTGATCCTTTGCGGCTGGTCAAACAACAAGCGGATGGTCTGCTTGCCGGGGTGTTGCGCGCACCAGCCGGAACCGGAACCCGCTACCAGTGCCGACTCGATCGGATGCTCCGGATCCTCCGACGTCAGTTCTGCTTGCACCAGGGAATCCAGATCGAGCCAGTCATGACCTTCGGCGCAGGGAGTTGCCCGGGCACCCGCTTCCATTATCTGTTTGCGCATAGGTTGCCTCCAGTTGTCTTCACTTGCGAGCCTCTGACTAATTCGTCATTGCCCCGTAAGGACAGTACTCTTTCTGGTACACAAACTAACACATAAACGACCTTTACAAACGACATTGGCCGGAAAATCAGGCCAGCTGTTCCAAAAGCCGCTGCGGCCGGATCATAGAAATCGCGCGATCACCTGGCGATCGGACCGCGGCGACCAGTTATCGAATTCGGGGAAAAGCCATCGGGGAAGGCTGAAACTGTTGATGCCAAGGCGCGGTTGAAGCGCCATAAACCAGTTTGCCCTGAACGAGAACGCGCCCGCTGTGACGGGCGCGCCAGAGTGCCAAAAGTCTTACCGCTGCGAACGCACCGGTAGCCTGAGCGTTGCTTTCCTGGACCGGCCGCCAACGGCTGCGCCCACACCGGTACCGGTCAACGGCTTGACGCTTCCGCCGTCCGGTTGCTGGCCTTTTCACGCGCCAAGGCTGCCACGTGTTTATCCCTGTTACGCTCAGGTTGCGCCCTCTTCTTGATACGGGAAAATTCCCACACGGTCAGCGCGAGACCGATCAGCAGCATGCTGAACACAAAGATCGCAGGGTACAGGATGTCTGGTTCGTTCATGATGCCTCCCTGCTTGCCGCAAGCACTGCAAGCTTGAAATAGATACCAAACGTCAGAATCGACGGCACCCATATGGCGGTGAAAATACCGTGGTCTTTAAAGCCGTTGAACCACAGATAAGCGGATATCGCGAATGAGACGACCACTGCGAGCAGGATGAAAACGTCGGACCACTTGAACATAATCAGGTACCTCCTTAGAGCATTGATAACCAGAACGGTGCTAGCAGTCCCAGAAACAGATAGCGGCGAGGAGCAGACCCGCCACCGTGATCGATGCCGGAGTTCGCATACCGGTGACACCGAAAACGTCCACCATGGTGGGCGTCCATCCCAACCAGCCGATCAGCAGCCAGAAGAAGAAGAACGCAGCGGTGAGGGTGCCCGCCACGCCGAGTAGAATTCGGGTTCGACCTATCTCTTTGCGACAATCAAGCATGGGTTTAAATCGTCCGGAACACTGGCACGTTCGAGGCTGTGCCAACCACCGGGGCGGAAACGTATTTCTCCACCCCGGCAGGGCTTCGCCGGATCCCAGTGATCAGAGCTTCGACACCATGTCAGGCGGCAACATGACCGCGTCGATCACGTGGATTACGCCATTGCTGGTCACAACGTCGGTCTTGATCACGGTGGCGTTGTTTACCATCACGGAGTCGCCGACTGTGATTGTCAGAGACTGGCCTTCGACGGTTGCAGCGCTGGTCAGATTGACGACGTCGGCCGCCTTCACAGTGCCCGCTACGACGTGGTAAGTCAGCACCTTAATCAGCGCCTGTTTATCGGCCAGCAACGCGTCCAGTTGTTCCTTGGGGATCTGGGCGAATGCGGCATCCGTGGGTGCGAACACCGTAAACGGTCCCGGCCCCTTCAGAGTCTGCTCCAGACCGGCCGCCTGAACTGCGGCAACCAGCGTGTTGAAGCTGCCGGCCGCAATTGCGGTGTCAACGATATCCGGCTGGGCCGAATTTTGAGCGCTGTTGTGTTGGGTGTCGTAACCCATGCCGGTGCGGTAGGCGCGGGCGGGTGCGTAGTTGCCGGGCGCGGGCTGATACAGTGCCGGTGAAAAACCCGCCGAGTTACCCGGTGCCGTCCTGTCGGCGTGATTACAGTTCGGGCCTGCAAACGAAACCGGCGCACTGAGTGCGATGCCCAGGGCCGACCCTAACGCGGCTGAAAGTTTGGTGATTCTGGTCATGATTGTGCCTCCTGACGCTGAGTGACGGGTCCCGTGGATCGAGGTTGTCGCGGGGCCCGGTTTCGTGCCGGGACCAATGCATCCCATCAGCCGACACGTACGAAGATCCTGCAGCCCGGCTTCGAGATCCGGAGAGAAGCGGCAGCACCATGGCGTGTACAATATCTGTACAAAAAAGCTTTGTCAACGTTTTTTATTAGACATTTATTGGACAGGCGTTTCCAGGCTGGCTTGAGACCTGCGCAACCGGCGACTGGCCGCCACGCGGCCATCCGGTTGGGTTCACAGGGTCGATGGTGATGGGCGCTCCCTCCGGCCCCGACGGACAAAGCTTTTGTCCAGGTCCCCGAGCCACAGCCGGACGCTGTGCTTCGAGGCAAGGCGGTGCAGAGCCGGGTTACCTGCTCTCGTCACCCAGTTCCAGGTCGAACTCGGCAGCCCCGACCGTCACGATTCCCAGATGGCCGTCGACAGTCACGAGGTCGCCGTTGTTGAGGATTGCGGCCGCGTTGCGCACGCCGTTGACACAGGGGATACCGAGTTCTCGCGCGATGATCGCACCGTGGATCAGCATTCCGCCGCGGCGTTCGACAATAGCGCTGGCGAGCGGGACCAGGTGTGTCATGGTCGGCTGTATGGCGTCGCATACCAGGACTTCGCCGTGCCGGAACTCGCCGAGGTCGCCGCGCCCGTGTATGCAGCGCACCGTGCCGGTGGCGCAACCCGGTGAAGCCGGCTGTCCGATCAGTTGCCGGGGCGTCTCTCCCGGCGCCGCGCGCGATAACCCCGCTGCGGGGGCTTTGGTGACCGGTTCAAGCGTAACCGGCGCCCACGCTGGAGCGCGCAGGGCTCGAATCATCGCCTCGACGTGCGCATCGTTGGGGCGCCCTGCTGCGCTGAGTCTGCCCGCATCTCGCAGACGTTGCGCGGCCTCATCCAGCGCGCGCAATAGCTGGCTTTCCAACCGCGCCACCAGCAGATTGTCGTCGTCGCGCAGTCTCCAGCTGACGCGCCCGGTTTCAATTACCTCCAGCGCCTCGTCACGCCGGTCCCGGCCAACCGCGTCCAGCAGGCGCTGTTCCAGCACCGCCGCGGCATCCGCGGCCAGGGAGTCATTGCCGTGGGACGAGTGCACGACTTGCGACAACTCCACCAGGTTGCGCAGCACGGCTTCGTGCTGATCGCCCAGCCGCTCCTGGTCGAAGGCGATGTCGAGAAAGCGCCGATTCAGCTCCTCGAATCCGCGCACGAAATTTTCAGCGCCTTCCGCGCTGTGCATCAACCTGTCTCGGAATGCCGGCCATTGCAAGGCCCCGCTGCAGTCAGCGACCAGGCGTTGAACCGCCGAACGCAGCTCAGCGCTGGCTGCCAGTTGTCGCGCGAGTCGGACCATAGCGTCGTTACGCTGCCTGGCGACCAGCGGTTGATCGCGGAGCAGACCCACGAACTCGTAAGGATCTTCCGGTTGCACCGCATCGTTATAGTAAACCGCGAGCCGCCGGACGCCATGTGCAAACGGGATGAAGTCATCCCAGTAGATTTTCTTCCATCTGGCAACCGCTGCGCTGCGCGTCGCGATAGCATCGGCCAGCTGCTGATCGTCGAGCTGCTGGAGATCCTCGGCTGCGAATGTCCGGCCCGCTGCTTCCAGTTCCGGAATAAGCTGTTCAACGACCCGTTTGCGCAGTGCTTTCAAGCGCGCGTCGCCGGGACGCAGCGTCAGATACCAGCTTCGCTGTTCGTCCGCGTCGGGAGCTGCTGTGGTGATCGGCCGTGCCTGCAGAACGGTCAACGAATCCGATCTCCCCGTCCACTCCATGTCCGGGGACCAGTCAAACAAACGTTCCACGGACAGCAGGGTTTCCATGATCGCCTCGAGATCGCGAGTTTCGAGCAGCGGAGCATCGTTTGCCACAGCGTCCCGCTGGCCGGGAATCCAGGCCATGATGGCGTGAGTGTTGCGGTCCAGCTCCCAGCGATCGGGATCGACCTGGCCATCAACGAGCAGACTGCACGGGCCCGGCACCGACTCTATGAGCGCACGCTCCTTGCGCATATCGCGCGGGTCCCGTGCAAAGGCAACGCCCGAACGATCGGCATCGACCAGTTCCTGAACCAGCACCGCCATGCGGCTGCGTGCCGGATCGAGCCCGAGTTCCTTACGGTACAGCAGGGCTGCATCCGACCACAGAGAAGCCCACACCAGCCGCACCGCGTCTTCGACGGCCGCCTGGCCGCGGACTCCGATGATCGATTCGTGCAGGCCCGCAAAGCTGCGCCCGTGCGAGTCTTCACCGACTGCCGAGGAACGCACCGCGAGCGGCGTAGACGCATCGAAACCGCTCAGGCCCTCAACGAGGGCTTCACGCAGCAACCGCGACAGCGGTTGCGCAAGGAACTGGGCGCGAATCCGCAGCGCGGCGTCCCAGATTTCCTCCCAGCGCATGTCGTCCAGCGACTTACGGCCAAGCTCCATGCGAATCGCCGCGCCAAGCCCGGCATCTCTGAGAAAAGCGTCATACGCCCAGGTCGTCAGGCAGAAGCCCTGCGGCACCTGGAAACCGGCGCGCGCGAGTTGTGCCAGCCTGGCCGCCTTGCCGCCGACAGTCTGGTCGCTCCATGGACCGGCCGCATCGAGGGGAATCAGGAGTGGGCGCCCGGAATCCACTGGTTGACCTCCTGGAATCGCGCGACGTGCAGGAAGCGCACAACATCGACGCGAAACAAGGCACAACTTTCCGCTGTCACGAACGACTTCAGATACGGGTGGCGGGCGATCAGCAACTCGGCCCAGCGGTCAAACTCGCCGCCGCGTTCGATCATCTGCGAACGGCCGGTGACGGTCAGGGCTTCGATGTCCATGAGCTCGTCCGTCTTGTTCGAGCGGTTGTCGATGACCAGTGCGACGTGATCACACTCGCTGAGCAGGCGGTATTTGCGGGTTGCGACCGGTGTAACGAAGACCGCATGGCGCAGATCCTGCGAGAACGCAAATGCCACCAGGGCCCCGTACGGTTGGCCCCTGCCCTGGACGCACAGCACCGCGTAGGGCTGCTTATCAGCCAACCGGCGGATACGCTCCCGAACAGCCGGATCAGCGGGTACATCCGGCCTGTCTGCGCTACCGTCGGCGTCGAAGAGCGGTTCGTCGGGATTCTTCATTGCAGTGTTGTCCTGTTTTCTGTTCTTCCCCCGGCACGCGCTCGGTGGAGGATCGGTTACACCCGGCACCCGAATTCCATCACGGATCGGCGCCCGATTCCCGCAGTGTAGCAGTGACGACTTCAGTCAAGAACCCGGTTTGCGATTAGAGATTGACGCAGACGTGTCCAGCTGCTCGTGCAGCAGCATTGCGCGCTCGCAAACCACAGGTTACACCGCTGTTCGAACAGGCGCGCCCGGAACAGCGCCCTGTGGCGACGACTACGCCACGCTCAGCGCATGGAAATACCCGTTCCATGATTTTTCGGTCTGATAAAGCGGATCGAACAGGGCATAACTTTTTTCCGGTGTGTCGTGGTGAACTTTAGTGAGTGTTGAGCATCCCATGCGTGTGCAGTCGGGCAATGCTGCTCCACGTATCGCGCGGCTGTACCAACATACCCACCGTAACTTCTGCTTGCGGTATTCAACTCCCAACGAGAGGAACTCAGGATGACCAGACCAACCCAGCGTATCAGACGAGTCTTGCTGCACAGCACATGCGCACTGGCGCTTGGCGCGATCAGCGGCGCCGCAAACGCGCACGTCTGCATGAAAAAGCCGTATGGAAAAGGCTACATGACACCGATG
>CBDTYI010000060.1:0-10967 GCA_965364565.1 uncultured Gammaproteobacteria bacterium
GTTGATCGGTTCATGCTCTGGTACCGGCGCCGCCTCAGCGGGCGCGGATGCCTCCGACCCTCTAGTCACCTCAGGCGCCAGCTCTGCATCGCTTCCTCCCGGCAACCACTTCGCCAGGACCTTGACCAGTTCGGCCTGCGCCAAGGGTTTGCTGAGATAGTCATCCATGCCGGCAGCAAGACATCGCTCGCGGTCGCCGTCCATGGCATTGGCCGTCAACGCGATCACCGGCAGATGCCGACTCCCGCTGTCGGCGTCCTCTCGCTTGCGCAGCTCACGGGTGGCGGCAAAACCATCCATTTCCGGCATCTGGCAATCCATCAGGACAACATCAAAAGGATCACCCTGCAGCTTGTCCAGTGCTTCACGCCCGTTGCCGGCACATACCACCTCGCACCCGACATCATCGAGCATATAGCGAGCGACTTCTCTGTTGACCGCGTTGTCTTCAACCAGCAGTATGCGTCCTTCCAGTTTCTGCCCACCCTGGCCCGGTTCCGGCGCAGGCTTGACCGTCGCCGGTCCCGCCGTATCCCCGCCCCCCTGCATCGCGTCGCAAATACAATCATACAGCTCGGATTGTCGCGCCGGCTTGGTCAGATGACGCAGGATGCCTGCCGCCCGCATTGCCTCGTTCTTTTCTGCATGACAGACTGAACTCAGCAATACCATGGGGACTCCTGCAATCGCAGGATCCGCGGTAACCGCCCGCGCAACATCGAGTCCGTCCATTCTGGGCATGTGCATATCCAGGATAACCAGCTGGTACGGGTGACCACGCCGGCTGGCGGCATGTAGCATCTCGATCGCTTTTCGTCCCTCGTCCACCGTGCTGACGGACATCCGCCACGCGCCAAGCTGGTGGTACAGTATTTCGCGATTGGTTGCATTGTCGTCTACAACCAGGACACGCAAGCCGCGCAGGGGATCGACCGGGCGCACGGGCTCGATAGCTCCGTCAAAGCGCGGCAGACTGAGCTCGAACCAGAACGAAGCGCCTTGCCCATAGACGCTCTCGACACCGATGCGGCCTTCCATCAGCTCCACCAGCTGTTTGCAGATCGCAAGACCCAGACCCGTTCCGCCATACTCGCGGGTGGTGCTGCCGTCGGCCTGTGCAAACGATTCGAAGATCCGTCGCTTCGCGTCGTCACGGATACCAATACCGGTGTCCCTGACTACAAAGCGCAACCGACTGACGCCGCCATCGGTCGCGTCGCGCACTTCCAGGCCCAGTACGACCTCTCCCTGCGCAGTGAACTTGATGGCATTGCCGACAAGATTGATCAGAATCTGGCGCAGGCGTTCCGCGTCTCCGACCCAGTTACCATACAGATCGACCGGGAGCGCGCAGGCGAGCTCCACTTTTTTGGCTTGCGCCGCCTCGGCGAACAGTTCCGCGACATCCTCGAGCAGTTCGCGAAGATTGAAGGGAACCGGCCTCAGCTCGGTTCGCCCGGCCTCGGTTTTCGAAAAATCGAGAATATCGTTGATGATTTTCAGCAGCGCTTCGGCCGAGCGTTTCACTGTATTTGCGAAACGCGCCTGCTTGTCGTCCAGCTCGGTGGCGAGCAGCAGTTCCGTCATTCCCAGAACGCCATTCATCGGCGTTCGTATCTCATGGCTCATGGTCGCCAGGAACTCACTCTTGGCGCGACTCCCGGCTTCTGCTGCTTCCTTCGCCGACTGCAGCTCCAGTGTCCGCTCCTCGATCTTTCTTTCCAGATTCAGGCGGTGATCAGTTACCTCATCATTGGCTTTCTTAAGGCGCTGCAGCATCAGGTTGAAGCCGGATGTCAGGTCGCCCACCTCATCCTGTGACAGGACCGCCACCTTCTGATTCAGGTCGCCGTCGGATACGCGCTGCATGGCCTGCACCAGCAACTCCAGTGGATGCCGGATGCGGCGAGAAACCAACAGCACGAGCGTAATAGCCAGCACGGCCGCCAGCAGTGAGACCCAGGCTATGTCGGCAAGAAAATGCGACACTTTTTCGTGTACCGCACTCAGGCTGATGCCCAGCTGCACATGACCGACAGGCTCTACACTGTGCGCGGCGTTTTGGTCTTCGAGCGCGAATAACCCGGTATCGTCGCCGCTCGATCCAAGCACGGGAACGATGATGTTGATGTATACCATCCCGTCGCCGCGGTTCACCAGATCCCGTTTGATGCCGGTTCGCTCGACAAGCTCGCCCGGGGGGTGCTGCACAGCCGGCACCATGATGCCTTCCCGGAAGGCTTTCTCTATGATCGGCGTGTGCTCGAGATCAGTGATGCTGATATACGCCACATCCTTGTAGACCGACACACTGTCTACCAGGCGCCGCAACTCATCCTCGCTGCGGGTATAGATACCGTATTCGCTGTTCCCGGCGACCATGGCGGCGACCGCGGTCGCCTGGTTCACCAGCTGGTCATAGGAAGCACGCTGCTCGTAGCGAACCACGAACGCCGCTATCGCCAGCGCCGTCAACACGATCAAAAGCACTGACAGGATATTGAATTTCGCCGATATACTCAGTTTCATTGCGTTGTGCACCACAACTACTCGAACACCTGCGCGGCGCCCGAAACAATATCGCCGGAGAACTTCAACCGCATATGTTCCGCGGTCCTGAGGTTCAGTGAATAGCGTACTTCGCGTGGCTCCTGTGGCGCTATCGAGCCGACCCGTTTTCCCCTCAGTACGCTATCGGCCATTTCGCCCGTTTGAACGCCGATATCGTTGTAATCCACTTCCAGTGAATACAGGGCGCCCGCCTTGACCCAGGCCGACGATGGCGCAATAAAGGGCACCTTGTTGCGGAACGATGTCAGCAGTATCGCCTTGGCGGTCTGGCGCGACAGGACCACCGGATCTGTCAGCCCCCACAGCACATCGACACGACGGAAAAGGGACTCCATCGCCACCGGAAGTTCGCTCGGTGAATTGACTTCCTGCGCGACAAATTTCAGCCCCAGCTTTTTGGCTGCCTTTTTTGCCGCCGCCACCCGTTGTCCGCTCGCCTCCGGGTTATACAGCACACCGATGGTCTTGAAATCCGGCAGAATGCGTTTGATCCAGGCCAGCTGGGTCTCGACCCTGTACTCGAGCACCACGCCGGTGGCGTTGGGGTGCTTGTCCAGCTCAGCTGCGTCATACGTCAGGCCTGCAATCAGCGGTGGATTCGCCTGCTGCCGTAGCGCTGACTGGAACGCCTCCGGACCGACGGTCAGAATCAAGGGCACCTTCTTCTGCCGAATGACATCTTTCAGTCCGTCGGTATCGCCTATATCGTCACCGAGAGCGATATCAACGAACTGCACACCCTGTTGTTGTTCCGCCAGAAACCGCTTGAAGCTTGCGACGAACTGCTTGTGTTCGGCTCTGCTCTGGGCACCCAACACCACAACGCTGGACTCGGCCATGGCGCGATTCACGGCACCCGGCGCGACCGTGCAGATCAGCAGCACAACTGCCGCGCATACCGTTTTGCACCAACCCTGCATCGATCCTGTCATGACTGCGGCCTAGAAGCGGTAATAGGCTTTCAAACGGTAGGTACGGCCATCCTGCGGGATTTCCGTCTGCACGTGCTCTTCCGATCCAACGTCCCCATAGTCTTCGTCAAGCGCGTTGTAAACGCTTCCTGCAAGGCTCAACCCGCCCCATACATCGGGCGCATTCAGGGTCAGGTTGACCAGCGAAAATGCGTCCGCATCGTCGGGACCCAGGGTCTTGCGGCTTCCGACATACTGATATTCGACGCCCGCGAACAGTTGCTGTGAGAAGGCGGGCGCAATCAGATTGGTCTTGAACAGATGATGCGGTGAGTTGGTCAGTGTATCCCCGGTTTCCTGGTCTTCCGCGTTCTGGTAGCTGTAACTGATTCTTCCTGACCAGCCCCCGGGCCACTTGCCCTCCAGTTCCAGACCCAGACCACGGGTCTTGACCTCCTCGACGTTGGCGAAAACGAGCAGATCGTCAGCCGGGTCAGTGGTCAGGGTGATGAGATCGTCGATCTTGTAATAGTACAGGTTCGCTACCGCGTTCAAGTGCTGTCCGATGGCCTGCTCCAGCACCAGCTCGGTTGATTTTATGGTCTCGGGATCGAGGTCTTCCGCCGGTTTGGTGGTGAAAAAACCATCGTGGTAATTGAGCTCATAAGCGTTCGGTGCTCTGAACGCCTCACCATAGATAAGCTTTACCGTGGTCTTCTCCAGCGGATTATAGATGAGTGCAGCGCGCGGATTGGTCGTGCCGCCAAAAGAATCATAGTCATCGTGTCGGACGCCGGCATTGAGTGTGAGCTTGTCGCTGATCTTGAACTCGTCCTGTACGTACACGCCCCAGATATCCGAGTCGTCTTCGGAATCCAGGTACACATCAAACTCATCGTTGTTGGACTGATCCTGTTGAGTGTTATCCCGATATTCAACGCCTGTGATCAGCTTGTGGCGGTCGAAAGCATAGACGCTGGCCTGCAATTCGTAGCGCCACCATTGGGCATCGGCGTCGTCATCCCAGACAACAGGATCAGGCACGGCTGTGTCTGAATAGTCATAGACATAAGCGCCGTGGTAGTCGTAGCGGCCATAGTTGATATCGGCATTGATCTCGACCTGGTTCTGAAAGCTGTGCGCATAGCCCAGAAACACATGTGTCTGCGAGTCAGACGTCTTGTTGCGTCGATCGTTGAACATCGTACCGTAGGACGCGGTCGGAAATCTTTTGTCGCGGTCCATGTAGTCTACTTGCACAGTGAAATCCGCGTAGGACAGCTTGGCGAACAGGGACTGCGCGTCTTCATCATCACCGTTTTCGGCAACACCGTTGTTGGTCGCCGGGTCGTCGAATTCCGGAAAGTAGATCCGGTCATCGCCGTCGGTCTCGAAGCCGGTGCCGGATATCAGCATTTCGATACCATTCGAGTATTTGTTGCCGTAGCTTGCGCGGCCTTCCCTGGTGTCATTGCTCCCCCCGGACGCCGCGAGTTCCGCGCCCTTGAGATCACGGCCGCGCTTGGTGATAACGTTAACGATTCCGAGCACGGCGTTGGATCCATACAGCGACGATCCTGTGCCGCGAATGACTTCAACCCGCTCGATGAGATCGACATCCACCGGAAATTCCCGGTCGATAAGAACCGCGTCGTAGAGTCCGTCGTTGAGCCGCTGGCCATCCAGCAGCATCAGGATGCGGGTACCGTAGTCGCCGGGGCGGTTGAAGCCGCGTATGCCGAGGTAGTCGTAATTGCGGTCATTGGTTGTGTAGAAACCGCGCACGCTGTCGAGGATGTCTGCCATGGTTCGATAGCCGTACTTGCGGATTTCATCGGCGGTGACAATGCTCACCGAGGCCGGCGCCTCGGACAGGCGTTGCTCGTACTTGGAGGCGCTGAAAACCGACGGCAGGTCTTCGAGAAACAGACTGTCCTCATCCGGCGCGCCAAGCCCTGGAAGCTCACTTTGCGACACGGCGGCCTGTGGCAGGAGCAGCGCCAAAATAACGCTGATAAGTAACTGGTGAACCTGACATTTCCTTTGCATTGCCTTTCCCTTGCCCAATTGGGTAACTTGCCGCCAGCCAGGCCCGTATTTCGGACCCAACGCTGACGCTCCATTGAGACATGGTTCGGCCTGCTGGTGACATTCTTTACCGAAAACGCGTCGCTGGAGACCCGGAAATTCCTTTCAGCTTCAGTGAGGTTCGCGGATTCGAGGGAGGGGTCGGATGGGCGGTTTGCGCACGAGGTCGAAATCCCTCCGGGCAGGCTTCAAACCTCCCCCGCGAGCTGCAGGACAAAGGTGACACGCCGGTTGCGCGCCCGGCCGGCCGCGCTGCCGTTGTCGTCGCGCGGACGGGTGTCACCGTAGCCGATTGCACGGATGCGCTGCGGTGCTATGCCCTTCTCTATCAACGCGCGAGTCACCGCGGCCGCCCGTGCGGATGAAAGTTCCCAGTTCGACGGGTAGCGGGCCGTCTGTATCGGCGCATTGTCGCTATGACCTTCGACCGAGAGCGCATAAGGCAGGGTCTGCAACAGCGCCGCCAGCTCGTCCAGCAACCCGGTCCCCGTCGCAGACAACGCGGCGCTGGCAGGTGCGAACAGAATGCTGTCGCTGATTTCCAGACTCACGTCGCCGCTGCCCACGACGACCTCGACCCGGTCTTGCAGCGCGCTGCTGTGCAGCGCGTCCATTACCCGGTCCAGCGGCCCGGCAGCAGCCGGCGACGAAACGGTAGCGAAAGACGCCGGAACGGCGCTTTCCAAAGACGCTGCAACGGCCGCCGGGGCGCTCCCGGCCGGACGGTCGACGGGTTCGAAACTTGCCGGTATAGCCGGGTTCGGAGCCGCAACCGAGGCTTGCACGGCCGGCTCGGGCGGCACCTCGGTCGCAGTCGACGCGACGCTACCCTTGGTTGCCGCCACCGGCGCAGTGGCGACAGTTTCCACCGGCTGCGGCAGCAGATCTTCTCCGGGCACTGCGTACCCCAGGGCCGCGTCAAGCGCGGGCGGGAGCGGTCGCGGAGCATTGTTCGCGGTCAACAGAGTCTGCAGCGAAACCGCCGAGCCGGTATCGTTCTGCGGTGCGCTGACAGCGGGTTCCCGCTCCAGACGGCGGTCCTGATCCTGATAGGCCAGCAACAGCACCAGCAACGTGAGCAACAGAGCCAGGATGTCGATGAAGCTCAGCAGCCAGGTTTCCTGCCGGGCAGCCGTTATGCCCCCATCCAGTTCCCAGCATAAAGCCGTGCCGTCGTCGCCCGCTGCTGACACGCCGCGCGGCGACACGAACTGTTTACTGGCCGCGTAATCCATGGTTCGGCGGCTGGTCGAGCCCGTGTCAGGCCTTGACCAGGGTCAGCGGACGGCCGACCGGTTCCGGCGCCTGGTAGTGAGCACGGTAGGTCTCCAGCGCCTCCTTGATGAGCGTGGGATGACGCCGCTCCTGTACCTGTAAGATGCCCTCCATCAGCGCGGTGAGCTGCATCAGGCGCTGCCCGGTGCGGCGTTCCATCTTGATGGCCAGCGGTTTGAACAGCAGATTCGAGGCGATGATGCCGTACACAGTCGTGATCATGGCAAAGGCCATGGAACCACCGATTTCGTTCAGGCCTGCATCACCGATTCCGGACAACATGTGCACCAGGCCGAACAAGGTACCCAGCATGCCGAAGGCCGGCGCGTAGGCGGCCATGGTGTACAGGATCTGGATCTGACCGCTTTCCTGGGACCGCACACCCGCAATGCGCCACTGCAGGGCCTTGCTGAGGTCGTCAAAACTGCAGCCTTCGATTACCTGGCGCAAGCCGTCCCGCAGGAAGGGATTGGCCACCTGAGGCAGTGCCGCCTCCATCGTGCGCGGGCCATTCAGCCGGTGTTTGTGCGCAAACCAGAGCAGCTGCGCCACGTCCGTGTCCATGGTGCTTTCTTCTTCCCTGAACAGCTGCGGCAGTTTCTGCCACAGGCTGCGGACTTCCGCGGCCGGTCGACTGAACAGCGTGGCCAGGAGGGTGCCACCGAATACGACCACCAGCCCGGGCAGACTGAAAAACGCACCGATACTTTGCGGTGACATCACCAGCACGCCGGTGATCAGCACCAGGCTCCCGAGCCCACCAATAATCGTTGACTGTTTCATACCTGTCCCCGCGACTCGTGTAATACACAGCTGCTGAGCAAGTTCCGTTCCGGAACCACGGTAACCCATGGATTCCCGTCCAACACCCTGTTTTGTTGACAGTTAATGTTTTGCTCAGGCAAAGGTGCCGCAGGTCCGGCGGTCGCTTGCCGGGTGCTGCGGCAATGCCTTGCCGTTGCCGAACCGCATCCCACCTTGCATTTGCCGTTGTTACCCGGTCTGAAACGCCCACGGTTAAGGCCTCGGCAACGGGACACGGACCGATTCGAATGGGGCGAGCGACCTCTTTTATGTGCCCCGTCGAGCTCCCGCCGTCTTGCGTATCGCGTCCTGGAACGCCGCCATCAGGGCCGCGGTGGATACGCCGATCATCAACACGCCGTTGATGGCCTCCAGCGGGCCGAGCAGCTTGTGCGCGGGCGACATTACGAAATCCCCGTAGCCAAGCGTCGCGAAATTCACCGCCGAATGATCGAAGGCTTCATGGAAGGCCTGGAATTCCTCCAGCCACAGGAACAAGAATGCCCGGATCGCCACCTGAGCCAGGTTGCCGATCACCAGTATTGACATCACGCCACTCACCACCGCCAGGATCGACGATGTTGTGTATGAATCTGACGCGCAGTAGCGCCTGCAGCAACAGGGACACCACCATGGTCGGTAGACCCATAAGCAAATTGATCAACATGCCGGTGTCTCTCCCTCCGGTGCTAACGGTGCCACCCGCCGGATACGGCGCGTGCGCAGATGCTCCAGCAGATACACCGCCAGCCAGGCATAGAACGTAATCGCGATAAACATGCCCATGCGGATGGCGAAGCGCATGTAGACATCATCGCCGGTATTGCTGTCTTCCACCGCGGGCCCAAGCAGGATCAGCATGGTAACCGCCACGTTCAACCAGAACGACGCGGGATAGCGCGTGCGGATCAGGCCATACAGCTTGCTGGCAAAGTACACCCCGAACAGCAGCATCCACCAGAAAAACATCCACAGGTTGGTGCTGAGCCCCAGCAGGCACCAGAACAGCACCGCGAAACAGCCGGCGAGAAAAGTGGAACCCAGCAATTCGCGCCCGGCGCTGCGCGCGTCCAGCAGAGAACCCTGCTGCCCCAGCGACACCGCCTTCATCAGTGTGGGCAGGTACATCGATGGGTTGTTCAGCGCAAGGAGATACACCGGCAACACGATCAGCGTGGCGCGCAGAGCGATCCAGGTGGACTGTTCCCCGCTCTCGACGGGCACGGCCGGCGGTTTCTTGCCCGCGGGATCTTCCGGGAACCAGGGATACACCACCCAGCTGCAGACAATGCTGATCACCAGTCCCAGTACCAGTGCCTGAATGACGGTGGTTGCGAGCGCATAGTCGACCACCCCGGCCGCCGAAATCAGGGTGAACCCCACGGTGAGCAGCGCCCCGACCAGGCCCTTGCCCAGGTTCACCGTCAGATAGGAACTGAAATACAGGCCGAGCGCGACAATCAGCACGGCGGCTACCGGGTAGTGCTGCAGCATCGGTATCAGCAGCAGTCCCGCGCCGAGGGTCAGCATCAGCAGCAGGACGAGACCGACCAGGCCCTTCAGGCCCGGCGGCGGCGACGGTTTGGCCACCAGCATGATGGCGAACAGCGGCGCGAGAAATGGCAGCGGCACCGCCAGCGCATAGGCAGCCGCCAGCGCCAGCGCCGTGGTCAGGCTCAGACGAAAAATACGTCGTGCCTGGACGTGCACGTCAGTTCGCCAGCGTATCAATAAGCATAGGACAGCACGCTCAACAGGCGGATATAGGCTTTGCCCAGCAGTTCGAGGAAGCCGTGTCCCTCCGTAAAGGCAATCACCGAGGCCTGGCCGCCGATGCGCAGCTGCTGGCGCAGTTGCTCTTCCTGCACGGCTTCGAAACCGATCACAACGGGAAAGCGCTGCGACTGCCGCAACCAGTCGCGATTGTTCTCAATGGTCGGCAAGGTACCGGGTGGTGGCGGCTGCTTGACACTCGCGCCCACACCGATGCTGCGTACTTCGCCGGGGAACACGCGCCCGGGCATCACATCGAACAGGATCTCCACGCGACTGCCCGGGCGCAGGTGACCGAGGTTGTTCTCGGTGAACTCCGCGTCGACCCAGACATCGTGGATGGCGATCAGGGTCATCACCGGCGCCCCGGTGCCTGCGTACTGCCCGACGTCGGCGCGCAGGTCGGTGACGATGCCGCGCGAGGACGCGCGAACCACGGTGTTCTCCAGGTCCAGCTCCGCTTTATCAAGCGCGCTCTGCGCCTGCTTCAGGATCGTATTCTCTTCCTCGCCACCGCCCATCTGCTCGATGGCGCGCTGTATTTCCGCTTCCGCCGCGTCCACTTGAGCGCGCGCCTGCGCCAGGCTCGCCTGCGCTATCTCCAGCCGCCGCACCGAGATGGTCCCGGGGTCCTCGCGATAGAGCCGTTCCAGGCGATTGGCGTCCTTCTCCGCCTTGAGCCGGTTGGCCTGCGCCGCGCGCAGGTTGGCGCGCGCCGTTTGCACGGCGGCACTGCCCGCCTCCACCTGGCTCAGCGCGTTATCGAGATCCGCCTGCGCCTTGCTCAGGGCGATTTCGTACTGGGAGCGATCGATCTGGAACAGCGGCTGATCGGCCTGTACCTCCGTGTTGTTACTGACCCAGACCTCGGTCACCACGCCGGCCACTTTCGGCGCCACACCGATCACGTAGCCCTGCACGCGCGCCTGCGAGGTATAGGGCGTGAAGCGGTCGGCGAGCAGGTACCAGACCAGGCTCAGCACAGTCACCAGCGCAATCACTCCGACCCCCCTCTTAACCGAGGTGGCCGCATGGGTAACTGCGGCGCCGCTGTTGTCGTTGCTGACGGGTTGCTCTTGATCAGTCATGCCGTGAAGTCCCGGAAGTCGATGGTGGCTCGTCTGCATTCGTGGGCAAAGGTGCGGTGAGCAGGTCGCCCCAGTCGGAACGCTCCTGCATGGTTTCCCTTACCGGTTGCGCGACTACCTGCTCGACCGGCGTCGGCTGCCATCCGCCGCCCAGCGCCTTGTACAGGCTGATGACCGCGCTGACATGATTGCCCTGGTTGACCAGGCGGCGTTCGGCCTGGCTGAACACCGCCCGCTGCGCGTCGAGCACGCGCTGAAAATCGCTATAGCCTTCCTGGTAGAGCTTGCTCGCGAGTGCCAGGGCGCGTTCGGAGGCCTGCACCGATTGCGCCAGTACCGCCTCCTGTTCCCGCGTCTTGACCACGCCGATGGCCGCATCGTCGATCTCGCGCGCGGCCTGCAGCAGCCTGTCCTGGTAGCTTTCGATCAGCTGCTGCAGGCGCGCATCCTGCACCCG
>CBDTYI010000061.1:0-10882 GCA_965364565.1 uncultured Gammaproteobacteria bacterium
GTGACTCGGTACACCAGCCGGAGGAGGCCCTGCCAGCATGAGCGACAAACCGGAGGCGGTACGCGAAATACGCATCAATCCCGTGGTACCCAGCGAGTCGGTGCTGGTATCCACCGCGCGCGGTATGCGCCCGCGCAAGGACGAGGCGCCGGCGCCCCGGGACACCCGCAAGCACGTCGAAACCTGCCCCTTCTGCACCGGCAACGAGCACATGACACCGCCCGCGGTGGCGGTCGCACCGGCCGCGGACAACTGGGAACTGCGCGTAGTCGAAAACCTGTACCCGGTGCTGGGCGATAACACGAGCGCATCCAACCTGGTGTTCGGTCTGCAGCAGGCGATCGACGGCTACGGCCGGCACGAAGTCATTATCGATCACCCCGAGCACGGCATCGCCGTCCAGGACATGTCGGAGCAGCACCTCGCCAACCTGATCGGTATGTACCGTGACCGCATCCGGGCCCTCTATCAGGCCGACCCGCGCATCCAGTATGTGCTGGTATTCAAGAACTTCGGTCCGGCGGCCGGCGCCAGCATCGCACATACTCACAGCCAGGTTATCGCTATGCCGGTGGTCCCCGAGAACGTCTACAACGAGGTCAGCCACAGCCACCGCTATTTCGAGAAGAACCGCCAGTGCATTTTCTGCTCGCTGATCGATGAAGCCCTTACCTTTGAAGCGACGATCTACGACCGCGAGTCCGGCGCCGTGCGCCGTCAGTTCAGCGTCGGTCAGTACGTCATCGAACGCGGTCGGCATTTCGTCGCCATCAAGCCGTTTGCCAGCCGCTACGAGTGGGAAATCCATATCCTGCCGCTGCAGCACCGCAGCGACTTTATCGAGATCAGCGAGGCGGAGCGGCGCGACATGGCCGGTGTACTGAAACGCGCCATGGCCAGGCTGGATGCGGTCATCGGCGGCGCCCAGTACAACTTTTTCCTGCATTCGGTGCCGCACAACAACGAGTTTTCGCGTTGCCAGGACAGTTACCACTGGCACCTGGAGATCTGCCCGCGTACCAGCATACCGACAGGCTTCGAGCTCGGCTCGGGCCTGTTTGTCAGCACTATCAGCCCCGAGCAGGCCGCAACGCGACTGCGCGCCGTGGAACTGGATTAATGGTAGACTTCCGCGATGACTAGTCAGTTGGTTATCGCCGCCCTCGGTCAGGACCGCCCGGGTCTGGTCGACAAGTTATCGGGCTGGATTCTGGACAGCGGCTGCAATATCGCCGACAGCCGCATGATGGTCCTGGGCGGCGAATTCGCCGTGCTGCTGCTGGTGAACGGCAACTGGAACAGTCTGGCCAAACTGGAGAGCCAACTGGGGCAGACCGAAAAACAGCTGGGCATGAGCATCAGCGTCAAGCGGACCAGCAAGAAAGAGCAGCGCGGCAATCTGCTGCCCTATGCTGTCGACGTGGTGGCGCTCGACCATCCGGGTATCGTGCACAACCTGGCCGGATTTTTTTCGCGGCGCAGCATCAATATCCAGGACCTTTCCACCGCCACCTATGCTGCCGCGCACACCGGCACCATGATGTTTTCGGTGCATATGATCCTGGACGTGCCGGCCGACACGCACATCGCGACCCTGCGCGAAGAGTTCCTGGAGTTTTGCGACCGCCTCAATCTCGATGCGGTCATAGAACCGATAAAAGGGTAACAGGACCATACTGGTGAGCACGGTAAAAATCGACCGCAAAGTTCCCATATTCGAAGCCGCCTCGACCGGTGACGGAAGCTTCAGCCTGGCTGCCTGCAAGGGCAAGAACGTGGTGCTGTACTTTTACCCCAAAGACAGCACACCCGGCTGCACCCGCGAGGGGCAGGATTTCCGCGACAACCATGCCAGGTTCAAGCGCAACAACACGGTGGTTGTGGGGGTGTCACGCGACAGCCTCAAATCGCACGAGAGCTTCAAGGCCAAACAGCAGCTTCCCTTCGAGCTGCTCTCCGACCCCGATGAAATCCTGTGCCGGATGTTCGACGTGATAAAAGAGAAGAACATGTACGGCCGTAAAGTCATGGGCGTGGAACGCAGCACCTTCCTGATCGACGCCAGCGGCAAGCTGCGCCGGGAGTGGCGCAAGGTGAAGGTCGACGGTCACGTTGAAGACGTGCTGGCTGCCGCGCGCGAGCTGAACCGGGAGTAGCCGACAACACGAGCACCCTGCCCCGCCCATGTTCCAGGTAGACCAATCCTCCAAGCGGCTGTTCATTCTTGACACCAACGTGCTGATGCACGATCCAACCGCGCTGTTTCGCTTCCAGGAGCACGATGTCTATCTGCCCATGGTGGTGCTGGAGGAACTGGATGCGGGCAAAAAGGGCGTGTCCGAGGTGGCGCGCAATGTGCGCCAGGTAAGCCGCTTCCTCGACGCACTGATGCAGAACACCGACGCCGACACGATCGAGCTCGGCATCCCGCTAAGCACGCGCGGTGTGATCGATGAGCTGGACAACGAACAACACGGCCGGCTGTTCTTCCAGACTCACACCCTGGCTGCCGCGCTACCGGATGCGCTGCCCGGCAACAAACCGGACAACAGCATACTCGGCACTGCGCTGGCGCTGCAGAACGAGCACCCGGACCTGACCGTTACACTGGTATCCAAGGATATCAATCTGCGCATCAAGGCCGCGGTCCTCGGCATCCACGCCGAGGACTATTTCAACGACAAGGTACTGGATGATGTCAACCTGCTGTTCCCGGGGATCAGCGCGCTACCGGGGGAATTCTGGCAGGAACACGGCGCGACGCTGGAGTCGTGGCAGAAGGATGGCCGCAATTACTATCGGGTACGCGGCCCCCTGGTTACCTCCTGGAATCCCAACGAGTGCGTATATCTGCCCGAGGAGCAGGGCTTCGAAGCACTGGTACGCGAGCTGGACAGCGATTCTGCGGTGCTGGAAACAGCGGTTGACTACCGTGGCTCACGGCACACCGTGTGGGGTATTACGGCGCGCAACCGGGAACAGAATTTCGCCCTCAACCTGCTCATGGACCCCGACATCGATTTCGTCAGCCTGGTCGGCACCGCCGGTACCGGCAAGACGCTGCTGGCACTGGCGGCGGGACTGACCCAGACGCTGGAAGAAAACCGTTACCGGGAAATCATCATGACACGTGTCACGGTGCCGGTGGGCGAGGACATCGGCTTTCTACCCGGCACCGAGGAAGAGAAGATGACCCCCTGGATGGGCGCCCTGATGGATAACCTCGAGGTGCTCACCCATTCCGATATCGGCGGTGACTGGGGCCGCGCGGCCACCAACGACCTGTTGACCAACCGCATCAAGATACGCTCCATGAATTTCATGCGCGGGCGCACCTTCCTGAACAAATACCTGATCCTGGATGAAGCGCAGAATCTGACGCCCAAGCAGATGAAAACCCTGGTAACGCGGGCGGGACCCGGCACCAAGGTCGTGTGCCTGGGTAATGTCGGCCAGATCGATACTCCCTACGTCACCGAAACCAGCTCCGGCCTGACCTACGTAGTGGATCACTTCAAGAGCTGGCAGCACAGCGGCCACATCATACTCACCCGCGGCGAGCGTTCGCGGCTGGCCGATTATGCCTCGGATGTTTTGTGAGCTGATTTATTAACCGCGAAGTATTTGTGCTGGGTATAAGCACACCGCAGCGTGCCGCAGAAGCCAGCTGGTGAACGGAAACAGAGTCACAGCCACAACGAAACCGTTCTTTGCTTCGCGTCCTTAGCGTCCTTTATGCCCTGCGGGGTATTCGCGGTTAACGAGTTACACTCAGCCTGCAGCCTGCTCCGGGGCAGGCAGCTGCTGCCCGGCGCGCGGCCAGGCGCGCAGTACTGCCTGCACCAGCGTCGCCAGCGGGATGGCGAAAAATACACCCCAGAAGCCCCAGATGCCGCCAAACACCAGCACAGCAATGATGATGGCGACCGGGTGCAGGTTCACGACTTCGGAAAACAGCAGCGGGACCAGCACGTTGCCGTCCAGGGCCTGTATCACCCCGTAGGCGACCAGAATGTACCAGAAATCGGCGCTCCATCCCCATTGGAAAAACGCGATTGCGGCAATCGGCACGGTAACCGCGGCCGCCCCGATATAGGGAATCACCACGGAAAACCCGACCAGCGTTGCGAGCAGCACCGCGTACTGGAGTTCCATGAACACAAAGGTGACGTAGCTGGCGGAACCGACGATCAGGATCTCCCAGATCTTGCCGCGCACATAGTTGGCGATCTGTATATTGACCTCGTGCCAGACCCGTGTGGTCAGGGCCCGATCGCGTGGCAGGTAGAAGGTCATCCAGCCGATAATGCGCTGTTTGTCCTTCAGGAAGAAAAACACCAGAACCGGCACCAGCACCAGGTACACCATCAGAGTTATGATGCCCACCACCGAGGCAACCGAGGCCGACACGACCCGTTGCCCCAGGTTGCCGACTTCGGCGCGGATGGCATTCATCAGATCGGCCACCTGCTGTTCGCTGACCAGCCCCGGATAACGCTCCGGCAGCTGCATGATCGCATCCTGCCCCTTGGCTATGATATTGGGCAGCTGCTGAACCAGCTGCGTCACCTGATACGACAGGCGCGGCATCAGGCCGAGCAGGGCGAAGCCCAGAAATATCATGAACACGAGAAACACCACCACAACAGCGCCCAGACGCGGCACCCGCCATTGCTGCAGGGTTTCCACAACGCCGTCCAGCAGGTAGGCGAGCACCAGCGCCGCAAGCACCGGTGCCAGCATCTGGCCCATGGTGATCACCACCACGAATCCGATCACCAGCACCACTGCCAGGATCACCACCTGCGGATCGTTGAAGTGCCGCTTGAACCAGCTACGGACGATTTCCATGCTCAGCCTTCGCTCTGCTTGAGTTCCCGGTACTGCGTTTCGAACACCCGCTCGAGCTCATCGATTACCTCTACGGCATCCCGACCCTGCACAATATGCTGGATAACCAGCTCGGAGGTCACTCCCAGCATCTTGGTCTTGTCCAGCATGAAATAGGTCTTGGAAAGACGCTTGACCGCCGCGACGACTTTTTCGTTGTCAGGGCGCGGGATGGGTTCGGGCTCGGGGACAACGACGGGCGCGACGCGAGTAGCTGGAGCAGCGCGGGCCTGATGCAGCAGGAACTCCGCAAAGCTGCGAACCGCCGCCCGATCCGCGGCTGACAGCTGTTCCAAGACGCTGAGCATGGCCTCTGCCTGGTCGCGTTCCATGCGGCAACTTATACAGCTTCGGGGTGTGATTTGCAGTAGTTCTGCGCAAACTCGAGCAGTTCATCCATGGCACGATGCCGAAACTTCTGCTTCTGATGAACGAAGGAAAACGGGCGTTCCAGCACCGGGTCGAGATTGAGGCATACCAGGGTTCCGAGCTTGAGCTCTTTCTGAATGGTCGCCAGCGAAACGATGGAAACCCCCATGCCGGCCTCGACAGCACCTTTTATCGATTCGGGGCTGCCCAGCTCCATGGATAAATGCACCTGGTTGGAATTGATGCCCAGCTCGGTAATGTACTCGGATATCACTTCGCGCGTCCCGGAACCCTCTTCGCGGCAGATAAACGGATATTCCAGCAGCGTGCTCATATCCACGGTGCCACTCTCTGCCAGCGGGTGCTGAGGTGACACCACGGCAACGAGCTGATCCATACGGCACATATCGACCACCAGATTCTTGTTCAGCACCGGCGATTCGACAACGCCGAGGTCGATCACATTGTTCTCGACCATGTGCACGATGCCATCCGAATTTGACACCTTGAGCTGAACATTGACGTCCGGATATTTCTTCTTGAAGTCCCCGAGCAACGCCGGAAGCAGGTACTCCGCAATGGTGGTGCTGGCACCGATAATCAGGACACCGCTGATATCGCCGGTCATTTCACGCACCGCGTTTTCCATCTCCGAATAGAGCTCGAAAATCCGGTCCGAGAACTCGTAAACGCGCTTGCCTGCGTCGGTCAGACTGATGCGATTGTGGGTGCGGTCAAACAGGCGGGTATTGAAATGCTCTTCGAGCTGGCGCACCTGGAAGGTTACTGCGGGCTGGGTCATATGCAGGGATTCGGCCGCCTTGGTAAAGCTCAGAAGGCGTGCGACCGTATGGAAAACCTGCAGCCTGCGATCTGCCATCTAGTTCAAATCCTTAGCATTGCAACGGCGCCGCAGGGCGCCCACGGGTAAAACTTTCGGCCTGATAAAAATATTTAATCAAGCGAAAACGATACAGGAGTCACGGCTGTTTTGCATGCGTTTTTTACCCCCCCGAAAGGGATAAAGAAAGCCAGGCGGGAGACCCGCCTGGCTCACTGCCGCGCAAACGCTTGGTACGTCCTAGGTCTTGAACTGTGCCATCAACGCCTGCTGCTCGGCGGCCAGGCGGGCGAGCTCCTCACTCGCCTGGGCAGTCTGCTGGGCGCCATCCGCAGAGCGGTCCGCAACCTCACGAATATTGTTCATATTGGACTGCATCTCCGCGGCGACCGAGCTCTGTTCCTCGGCCGCGCTGGCAATCATGGCGCTCATATCGTTGATGGACGAGACCGATCCGGCGATCATCGCCAGCGACTCGGCAGCCTTCTCTACCAGATCCGAACTGGACTGGGCCTTGCCCTGCGCCGCTTCCATGACTTTCACCGCATTTACCGCACCGTCCTGGAGACGCAGAATCATGTCCTGAATTTCCTGGGTCGATTGCTGGGTTCGACTGGCCAGGGTGCGGACCTCGTCAGCAACCACGGCAAACCCGCGTCCCTGCTCACCGGCACGGGCTGCCTCGATAGCCGCGTTCAAGGCCAGCAGATTGGTCTGCTCGGCAATGCCGCGGATTACGTCGAGCACTGAACCGATATTCTCACTTTCCTGCTCCAGGTTGCGTATCACGCTGGAGGCCGAATTGACTTCCGCCACCAGAGAGTCGATGCCGCCGATGGCTTCGGTCGCAACCAGGGCACCGCTCTTGGCTTCCCGGTCGGCCTTATCTGCAGCACTGGAAGCGTCGGCGGCATTGCGCGCCACTTCCTGGACAGTCGCGGTCATTTCGTTCATGGCCGCGGCGATGCTGTCGATTTCGGCCTGCTGGGCCTGGACGCCACGACTGGTTTCCTCGGTAATAGCAGACGTTTCCTCGGCGGCGGCGGCCAGTTGGGTGGTGGCGCCGCTGATCTTCCCTATCATGTTGCGCAGGCTGGCCGCCATATGATTGAACGCATCGACAATGTCACCGATCAAATCGTCACTCTGCATCTCACAGACGTGCGAAATATCATTCTGGCTGATCGCATTGGCGATTTCCGAAATGCGCTTCAGGCGCTTCAGCAACACGGCGTGCACCAGCCAGTAGATTGCCGAACCGCATGCCACCCCGGCCACCAGGCAGCTGGCAACAAACCAGCCGAACATGCCGTCTTTCCACTCGACGAAGAGGTCTGCAAAGAACGGGAACACCGCGCCCATGATCAGACCGAAGGAGACACAACCAATCAGTAGATTGCGAAGAATGCTTGGCTTCATATTTGCACGCTCATCCTGAAACGACTTGAAATCCCAGGGCGGTCATCCCGCCCAACCAGTGTTTCGGCACCAGTCGACACAACTTAATTGACTGCTTCGGCCAGCTCACCCGATAACACGTCAAGCGCAGCGGCCAGTTCAGACAGCTCTCCATCCTGCGCGTCGGTGACGACCCCGGCGTGCGTGTCCAGCAGGCCCTGGCCGAGCCTTTCCACCGCGTTTCGCTGCTCGCTTGCCGAACGCTCTATCTTGCTGCTCGTCTGCCCGATGGACGCTATTGCACCGGCGACGTCTGCCAGTGCCATGCAGGCATTTTCGATCAGTTGCTCGCAGACTTTTGCCTGGTTGTCACCTTCCATGACCACGTTCACCACGTCGCGGGCGCCGTGCTGGACCTGCTCTATCATGGTCTGAATTTCCTGTGTGGACTGCTGGGTCCGTCCGGCCAGGCTGCGTACCTCTTCGGCGACCACGGCGAAGCCGCGGCCCTGCTCGCCCGCCCGCGCGGCTTCGATCGCGGCGTTCAGAGCCAGCATATTGGTCTGGTCCGCAATCCCGCGAATCACATCCAGCACCCCACCGATGTTGGTGATAAATCCGTCCAGCTGCTGCATGGCTTGGCGCGTCGCCCCCAGTTCGCTGCTGAGAACATCCATCGCGCCCAGCGCCTCGGTCATGACAAGCTTGCCCTCGTCAGCACTCTTGTCGGCCTGTAGCGCGGCGTCCGCGACCTGCGCCGAACGACCGGCAACGTCTTCGACCCGACCGCGGAGCTCCGATAGGGCATCCCCAACCAGCTCTGTCCCGTCACCACGCCGGTTGCGGCTTTCCGGCGCCGCCTCAGCCACGCGTCGCGCCATCGCCGCAAGGCGCTGCGACAACAGCAGCACGGTTTCGCGGTGACCCTCTAGCCGGCTACGCAGCCCGTCCAAACAGCGGGCCAGCTCCGGCGGCAGGCTCTTGTCGTTCTCGGGAAGCCGCGCCGCAAGGTCTCGGCGACCCAGCCGCTGCAACGCTTCAGTGACGGCGGGAAGCGCGTTCCTGGCCTGATTCGCGTGGTAAACATGCACCAGGAAGCCGGCTGCTGCACCGAGCAACAGCACCAGCGGTAATGCTTCGGAGGAAAACGCAAGAAGTGCGGTCAGGCCCCACAGCGCGGCGCCGGCGCCGACCAGCAACAGACGCCTGGTGCGCCCGGACTCAGAACCGCCTGGCAGTAGATTCGTGCTCATTGCTCCCTTGAACGCCCGCTTCCCTGTGTGGACATTCGTGGTAACGGCCGTGATCACCCAGCCTTGAACCGCCGCACAGCGCAGCAGGCACAAAAAACCCCGCCGTAGCGGGGCTTTGACCACCAGGCGATGCAGCGCGAGCTTACTGTTCGCCACCCGCTGCAGCTGTCAGCGCGTTCTGAATGGCATTGGGACTGGGCATGATGTTCATGAAGCTGTTTTTGCCCATCATCTTCAGATCTGGATAGTGCACCGCCATACGGAAGCGCATATGCAAGGCGACCACCTTGTTGCCGTAGACCATGATTTCATAAGGCAGGTAGGCGGTGCCCTTCAGCTCATCGAAATCCACTTCGGTCATGATGTACTCTTCGTCCATGTCGCGTTCCTCTTCGCTGGGCGCTTTGCGCGCGACACCGAAGACAGTCACGTTGTTGGGCAGATCCAGGCGATACACCTTGGTGACACCCGCCACGCCCTGAGCGAGATTCTTCTCGATTGCGGCCACAGCTTCCTTGTGGCTCTTGTACTCGGCCAGCTGATAAGGGTCGTCGAAATACTCCATACCGAAGGTATAGTGGTACTTGCGCAACTTGCGCGCCGTCAACCCTTTCTTGGCACCGAACTCTTCCTGCGCCCCGAGCGCCTCCCGCAGGGCTTCCGATACGCCGTTCAGGTCCGCCTTCAATCGGTAGGCGTTGGCAAGGTAAGCCGGATTGGCGTACGCAACCTGAATTTCGTCTCCCACCTTGGTGACACCGACGCGCCACGGCGCTGCAAAGCCGCCGTACTCGGTCATAGCAGCCGCTTTCTTCAATTCGTCATTGGTCACTACAATGACATGAGCCTTGTCGACGAAGGTATTCTCGTATGGGGTGTGTTCGCCCAGGATCTGAAAACCCGCCGCCTTGAGCGCCTCCTTGGTAGCCTGGACCTTGGCGTCAAAGTTACCGGGACCGCGTGAACCCAACACGAAAGGCTTGAAATACTCGGCCGCCTGCACGCCGCCGGCGAGAGAAGTGAACATCACTCCCGGCAGCAGGAAGGCAATAAAAATTCGTTTAATCAACCTCATTCCTCTCTCCTTACTTGTTGTACAGCCCCGCGGGCGATTCTAGACAAATGGCTGGTAAAATTCGACCTGTTTGTGCGGCAAAAAAGGGCCACGAAATCGCGGCCCCTTCCAGCTTACAAGCGCGTACCGTCAGGACAGTTCGTCACCTAGAATTTCCAGGCATAACTGGCTTCGATCGCATTCTGGTACATCTTGTTCTTGGCCGTGTAGCTGAAGCCGGTGAACGAGCCGCTGCCCTCGTAGGTGTACTCCACATCATTGTTCAATGCGTGCATGTAGGTTACCGTCAGCTCCTGGCTCTGACTCGGGCTGTAGGTAAAGCCTGCCGTGATGTGCTGCTCGACCACCGCCGGAGCCAGTACGTTGAACAGCGCCTGGTCGTCGTCGTAGGGCAACTCGGCATAGTTGAAGCCGCCGCGCACCGTCCAGCTGCTGTTGAGCGCATAGTTGACACCGATCTTGTATACGGTAACGTCGTCCCAGCCGAAACCGAAACCATTGTTGGTGCCAAGTGCTTTGGGCACGAACGCACCGGGGTTGGGTGCCGGGTTGGCGAGCGCGTTGAGGAAGGCGCCGAAGAACTCATTCGCCGTCGGCCCGTCGTTGGCGATCGCCTTGACATCACCGTAGAGGATACGGGTCACATCCGCGGCGATGGTCAGCTTGGGCGTGAAATGCACGGCAATACCACCACCGAACGTCGCCGGGATATCGAAGTCTCCCTGCTCGGCGAACAGACCGGAATAATCGTCGAACTCTTCCATATAGATTTTGGACGTCGCCGCGGCACCCAACGAGAACATGCCGAAGGTGCCCTGGTAGCCGACCCGCGCGCCCAGACCCCAGGCATCGTCATCGCCCTTGTTGGTGACATTGCCCGGATCACTGGAAAACGCCTGGAACAGACCGAGACCGTAGGCGCGGAAGGCCTGGTGACCGATCACCGGAGAGAAGCCCAGGGAGTGATTCTGGTTGATCTTCCAGACGATGGTCGGGGTGAGCAGAACCTGGGCGAGATTCACACCCAGAGACGGCGTGGTATTGGTGTTGCCGTAG
>CBDTYI010000062.1:0-10828 GCA_965364565.1 uncultured Gammaproteobacteria bacterium
CCCAACGCCATTGAAGAGGCGCTGATCAAGACTGCCGGCGGCGAAATCTAAGCCACCCGGTCTGGTAAACCGAAACAGGCCCCCGCGACCGTCCGGTTGCGGGGGTTTTCTATTGGGCCACGGAAAACACGGAAGGCACGGAAGGACTGAAGGCAAAAGCCCTGCTGGGGGCGCAGATGCCCCGGCCGGGGTGATCTTCCGTGCTTTCCGTGTCTTCCGTGGCTAACTCTCCTGCGACTGCGGATAATCTCTACCGGCTTTGCTACAATCCCGCGATCCTTTTTGCCAAGCCAGGAAATCACATGGGTTATCAGAACATTGTTGTGCCACAACAGGGCGAAAAAATTACCGTCAGTGCGGATCTGTCGCTGCATGTGCCGGATCAGCCAATCGTGCCGTATATCGAAGGCGATGGCATCGGGGTCGACATTACCCCGGTGATGCGCGCCGTTGTCGATGCCGCGGTGGAAAAAGCGTTCGGCGGCAAACGCAAGATTGTCTGGATGGAGATCTTCGCCGGAGAAAAGGCCAACCAGGTCTACGGCTCCGACACCTGGCTGCCGGATGAGACACTGGAAGCAATCAAGGAGTTCTCGGTGGCCATCAAGGGACCGCTGACGACGCCGGTCGGCGGGGGCATCCGGTCATTGAATGTGGCGCTGCGCCAGGAACTCGATCTATACGTCTGCCAGCGTCCGGTGCGCTACTACGACGGTACACCCAGCCCGTTGAAGGAACCGGAAAAAACCGACATGGTGATTTTCCGCGAGAATTCCGAGGACATCTACGCGGGTATCGAGTGGGAAGCGGGCAGTGCGGAAGTGAAGAAGGTAATCGATTTCCTGCAACAGGAAATGGGCGTCACCAAGATCCGCTTCCCGGCCACCGCCGGCATCGGGGTAAAACCGGTCTCCGCGGAGGGTACCAAGCGGCTGGTGCGCCGGGCCCTGCAGTACGCCATCGACCAGGACCGGGACTCGGTGACCCTGGTGCACAAGGGCAACATCATGAAATTCACCGAGGGCGCGTTCAAGAACTGGGGTTACGAACTGGCCCGGGAAGAGTTCGGCGCCACGGAAATCGACGGCGGTCCCTGGTGCGTTTTCAAGAACCCCAGGACCGGCAAGCCGATCACGGTCAAGGATGTCATCGCCGATGCCTTCCTGCAGCAGATCCTGACACGCCCGGCCGAGTACAGCGTGATTGCCACCCTGAACCTCAACGGCGACTACATTTCCGATGCGCTCGCCGCGCAGGTGGGCGGCATCGGCATGGCGCCCGGGGCCAATCTGTCGGACCAGGTGGCGCTGTTCGAGGCGACGCATGGCACCGCACCCAAATACGCCGGCAAGGATCAGGTCAATCCGAGTTCCCTGATCCTGTCGGCAGAGATGATGCTGCGTCATCTGGGATGGAATGCGGCGGCGGACCTGATCGTGAATGGGCTGTCAGGCGCGATAGCCGCCAAGACGGTGACTTACGATCTGGAACGCCTGATGCAAGGGGCAAGCAAGCTGAGTTGCTCCGCGTTTGGCCAGGCGATCATTGCCCACATGCGGTAGCGGTCAGCCGCAACCACCCTGCCTGTCCGGCCGGCGGGCAGGGGGATGCAGCCGTAAGCCCGTGGAACGCTACTGCATGGCGTTCGCGAGCATTATCTTGTTGGCCTGTAATCCTTTGGGGCCGTTGGAAACGTCGAACTCGACGCGCTGGCCTTCTTTGAGGCTCTTGTAGCCTTCCATTTCAATCGCGGAAAAATGCGCGAAAATGTCGTCGCCGCCTTCGTCCGGGGAGATAAAACCGTAACCCTTCGCATTACTGAACCATTTAACTATTCCTGTCGCCATGATTGTACGATCCTCACTTGCTTTGTCCGGCGGCTGGGCCGCCTGCTTATTATTCAAACTGCGCCGCTCCACGCTCTGCGGCGTGACCACGACTCCTCCTTCGGCCGCGTTGGGCCACTCATTATTTTTAGACCCTGAGCCCGATTAGTCAAGTCGCGGCCGCTACTGAAAAGCTCACCGGATCACGAGCTTAAGCCTGGTGTTTGCTTGAACTCAAAGCCGGTGTATGCTGTCCCAACATAGACCGGGATTTCAGCGTTTTGCGGTCGAATCAGGTACAATCGGGCGATGGGAAAGGATACAGGACAGTCCCCGGATCATGGACTTTCGGTGCTGGAGGCGCGCCCGAAGGTAAAGCGGCCGCGCCTCTACAAGGTAGTTCTGCACAACGATGATTACACGCCCATGGAGTTCGTGGTCATGTTGCTGGAGCAGTTTTTTGGCATGTCGAGGGAAAAGGCAACGCAGGTAATGCTGCACGTGCATACCAGGGGGAAGGGGGTATGCGGCGTGTTTACTCGCGAGATTGCCGAGACGAAGGTGGCACAGGTGAACGAATATTCACGACAAAACAAACACCCCTTACTGTGCGCCATGGAGGAGGCCTAGAAGAGCCATGAGGTAGTCACACATGTTGAGCAAGGAACTGGAGTTCACCCTGAACCTCGCCTTCAAAGAGGCCAGGGAAAAACGACACGAATTTATGACAGTCGAGCACTTGCTGCTCGCATTGCTGGATAATCCGAGCGCCGCCGAGGTGTTGAAATCGTGTGGCGCGGATCTTGACAAGCTGAAGCAGGAACTCAGCGCGTTTCTCAGCGAGACAACACCGCTTCTCCCCGCCAGCGACAACCGCGAAACCCAGCCGACGCTCGGCTTCCAGCGCGTACTGCAACGCGCGGTGTTCCATGTGCAGTCCTCCGGCAAGAAGGAAGTCAGCGGCGCCAATGTTCTGGTCGCCATATTCAGCGAGCAGGAATCTCAGGCGGCCTACTTTCTCAACAAGCAGGACATCACGCGCCTCGACGTGGTCAACTACATCTCGCATGGCATCTCCAAGCTGGCGGGCGACCAGCCCGAGAACGAGCCCAGCGCGGAAACCGAGGGGGTTGGCAGCGCCGACAACAGCCAGAAGAAACCCCTCGAGGTGTTCGCGACCAATCTCAATGAAATGGCGATGCGGGGCAAGATCGATCCGCTCATCGGCCGTCGTTCCGAGGTCGAGCGCACCATCCAGATTCTGTGCCGCCGGCGCAAGAACAACCCGCTGTATGTCGGCGAGGCGGGGGTCGGCAAGACCGCGCTGGCGGAGGGGCTCGCCAAGCTGATTGTTGACGGTGACGTTCCGGAGGTGCTCCTCAACAGCACCATCTACTCGCTGGATCTCGGCGCACTGGTGGCCGGCACCAAGTATCGCGGCGATTTCGAAAAGCGCCTCAAGAGTGTGCTCAGCCAGCTGCGCAAGGAACCCGGTGCCATCCTGTTCATCGATGAAATCCACACCATCATCGGCGCCGGCGCTGCCTCGGGCGGGGTGATGGATGCATCCAATCTCATCAAACCGATGCTGGCTTCGGGGGAACTGAAGTGCATCGGCTCGACGACCTACCACGAATACCGTGGCATCTTCGAAAAAGACCGCGCGCTGGCGCGGCGTTTCCAGAAAATCGATGTGGTGGAGCCGACCATTGATGAAACCGTCAGTATTCTCAAAGGGCTGAAGTCGCGCTTCGAGGAGCACCATGACGTGAAATATTCGGCCAAGGCGCTGCGCGCCGCGGTGGAGCTTTCGTCACGTTATATCAATGACCGTTTCCTGCCCGACAAGGCCATTGACGTGATCGACGAGGCCGGCGCCAATCAGCGCCTGCTGCCGCCGTCACGGCGCAAGAAGACCATCGGCGTGGCGGATATCGAGGCCATCATTTCCAAGATTGCGCGCATACCGCCGAAGACCGTGTCCGCCACCGACAAGGATTCGCTGCGTACCCTGGAACGCGACCTCAAAATGGTGGTGTACGGACAGGATGAAGCGATCGATACGCTGGCCGGCGCCATCAAGATGTCACGCTCCGGGCTGGGCAACGAGCAGAAACCCATCGGCTCGTTCCTGTTTGCCGGACCTACCGGGGTAGGCAAAACGGAGGTGACACGCCAGTTGGCCCTGATCATGGGGATCGAGCTGATCCGCTTCGACATGTCGGAGTACATGGAGCGCCACACCGTATCGCGGCTCATCGGTGCACCGCCCGGCTATGTCGGTTTCGACCAGGGCGGCCTGCTCACCGAGGCGATCACCAAGCATCCGCACTCTGTGCTGCTGCTGGATGAGGTGGAAAAGGCACACCCGGATGTTTTCAACCTGCTGCTGCAGGTCATGGACCACGGCACTCTCACCGACAACAACGGCCGCAAGGCGGATTTCCGCAACGTGGTTATCGTGATGACCACCAATGCGGGTGCCAGCGAGATCAGCCGACCCTCGATCGGCTTCACCCACCAGGATCACTCCAGCGACGGTATGGAAGCGATCCGCAAGCTGTTCAGTCCCGAATTCCGCAACCGCCTCGACGCCATCATTCAATTCCGCTCGCTGGATCCGGCTGTGATCACCCGAGTGGTCGACAAGTTCATTTACGAACTCGAAGCCCAGTTGCAGGAAAAAGGCGTCACCCTCGATGTCGAGGATTCTGCCCGCGAGTGGCTGGCCGAGCATGGGTTCGATGCCAAGATGGGCGCCCGCCCCATGGCCCGCGTGATTCAGGAACACATCAAGAAACCGCTGGCGGAAGAGTTGCTGTTCGGCCGTCTGTCGAACGGCGGGCACCTGATTATCCGCGCCGAGGACGACCGGCTGGTTCAGGACATCAGGCAGGAGGAAGAGGTTCTGTAGCGGGTCCGACTGCAAGCCCCGCTTGCAGGTCAGCGCGCCCGGTAGGTAATGCGGCCTTTGCTGAGATCGTAAGGCGTGAGTTGTACGGTGACTTTGTCGCCGGTCAGGATGCGGATGTAGTGCTTGCGCATCTTGCCCGAAATGTGCGCCGTTACCACGTGGCCGTTCTCCAGCTCGACGCGGAACATCGTGTTGGGAAGGGTTTCCACGACAGTGCCCTCCATCTCAATGTGATCTTCTTTTGCCATTCCTCACTCGTAGCTTTGCTGACGTTAGCCGCGCATTATAGCGGATCGAGCCGGGGCTGCCCCCAGCCTACCCCATTGTGGATAGACAAGATGACTGAACCGGAGTCGCTTGCGCTGCGCCGATACGCGCGGGTTAGCGGCAGCCGGGTGGCATCGCTTGACGGTCAATCAGTTTTGACCGGAATCCGCCGCCGCCCCGCGGCGGGATCCGAGCATGCCCCAGTTGCCGTGCCGATACGCCTGCAACGGCCGGAAGCGGTTCTTGTACTCCATTTTTCCGCACCCCGCTATCCAGTAACCCAGGTAGTGCCAGTCACACCCCAGTGTGCGGCCCAGCTCGACCTGACGCAGCACCGAATAGGTCCCCAGGCTGCGCCGGGACAGCGTCGGGTCGAAGAAGGTGTAAACAGCCGATAATGCATCGCCCAGACGATCGGTGACCGCAACGGCAACGGGCCTGTCGGCGAGCCGGAACTCCATGAACAGCGTTTCGCACCAGCTGCTGGTGAGGAAGTTCATGTAATCGTCCGGCGTGGGCTGATCCATCCCGCCGCCGGGGTGCCGGCCGCTGAGGTAGCGCGCATACAGATCGAAATGCTCATCGCGGTAGGCAGCCGGAAGCACGCGCACGTCCAGATCGCGGTTGCGGTTCCAGATCTTCTGCTGATTGCGGCTGCGCCGGAACTGGCGCACCGGTATGCGCACCGGTATGCATTCCGAGCAGCCCGGACAGGCCGGGACATACAGATCGTTGCCGCTGCGGCGGAAGCCGAAGGCGGCGAGCTGTCGGTACACGGCGCTGGACAAGCGCGCGTCGGGGTCGGCGAACACCGAGATTGCGCTGCGCTCGGGGAGATACGAACACGCCCTCGGCGCCGTAGCAAAGAAGCGCAGTTCCTGTGCGCGTAACGGCTGGTTATCGTCGTGCATGGCGGGCTACCGTTACCAGGGCGCGTTGGCGAGCGCAGGCTGCAGTCGCCAGGCGTGCTGGTCATGCGCTACCGGGCACCAGGCATCCAGGTAGCTGATGAACTCCGAGCGTGAAATCTGCTCCGCCCCGAGGCTGGCGAGGTGTGGCGAATAGACCTGACAATCGATCAGCGCAAAGCCCCAGGCGTTCAACTGTCTGGCCAGAAACGCGAACGCCACTTTCGATGCGTCGGTCGCACGACTGAACATCGATTCACCGAAAAAGACCTTTCCGATCGCCACACCGTAGATCCCGCCTGCCAGCTGCTCGTCGAGCCAGCACTCCACCGAGTGAGCATGGCCCCGGTGGTGCAGGGCAGTGTACGCCGCCGCCATGTCACGTGTGATCCAGGTGCCGGAGGCTGAGCGCCGCGGCGCGGCACAGGCGTGGATGACATCTGCGAACGCACGGTCCATGGTGACTTGGAAACGGCCCTTGCGCAAGGTCTTGCGCAGGCTGCGGGAAACCTTGAAACGGGCAGGAAACAGCACCGTGCGCGGGTCCGGCGACCACCACAGGATAGGTTGATCTTCCCCGTACCAGGGAAAGATGCCCTTGCGATACCCGGCCAGGATTCTGTCCGGCGCCAAATCGCCGCCGACTGCCAGCAGACCGTCCGGCTCGCGTAACGCCAGGTTGACATCGGGGAAGACCAGACTGGTATCGCTGGGATGAATCCAGAATGGGCCCTGCGCGTTCATGCCGCCCGGATATCCTTGAACGGCGACTGCCCGGATAACTCCTCCATGTAGTCACGCATGGCGCCGGTTTCCTGCTGCAGGAAACGACCGATGATTTCACGAAAGCCCTGGTGCGCAATCCAGTGTGCCGACCAGGTCGGAGTGGGCAGAAAACCGCGGCTGATCTTGTGCTCGCCCTGCGCACCGGGTTCAAAAGTCTTGAGACCATGGCTGATGCAATACTCGATACCCTGATAATAGCAGGCCTCGAAATGCAGGCTATGGTAGTCCTGGTAGCAGCCCCAGTGCCGCCCGTACAGAGTGTCGTCGCTGCGCAGACAAATGGCCCCGGCGACAATGGTGCGCTGCTTATAGGCGATGAAAAACACCAGCTGGTCTCCCATACTCGCGGCCAGATCGCGAAAGAAGGCCAGGTTCAGGGTCGGGTAACCCCATTTCTTCTCGAACGTCGTGCGGTAGAACTCGGACATGACCTGCAACTGCTCATCGCTGGCCTGATGCCCGTGCACCACGCGCAGCTCGATATCCTGTTCGCGCACGTAGCGCCGTTCGCGGCGCACCTTCTTACGCTTGCGCGAACTGAAACTGTCGAGATAATCGTCGAAATCCCGGTAACCCCGGTTGCTCCAGTGGAACTGACAGCCCAGCCTCAGCATCAGGCCCGCCTGTTCGAGCGCCTGCGTATCGAGCGAGTCGGTGAACAGCCAGTGCAGGGACGAAAGCCGTTCGGCTCTGCAGCATTCCTCGGCCAGCTCGATGAGGCGTGCCGACAGCAGCTGGCGGTCGGCGCCCGCGGCGATCAGCAGGCGGGGGCCGGTTGCCGGCGTGTAGGGGACCGCCACCACCGCTTTCGGGTAGTAGTGCAGTCCATTGCGCTGATAGGCGTCCGCCCAGGCCCAGTCGAACACAAACTCACCATAGGAATTGTCTTTCAGGTAGAACGGCACCGCAGCCAGCAGCTGCCCGCGTTCATCGACAGCGGCAAGGTGGCGCGGAACCCAGCCGTGTTGCTCACCGACGCAGCCGTTGCGCTCCAGAGCGGCGAGGAACTCATGACGCAAAAACGGATTGCCGGTGCCCGCCAGGGCGTTCCACTGCGCGGCCTCGACATCTGCAATAGCCGTGAGGATCTTCAGCTGCATAGCCCTATTTTAACCAAGCCGGGGACGGCCAGAAATGATTCCCGGGCCGCCCCGGCGGGAGGCATTTATTTGTATTGGAATCAACACGTTTTGCTATACAATGGCGTCCATGAGCCATTCCGATCTGAAACTCCATGTGGGCGAGCCACTGCAACTTCAGCCACGCGACGGTGGCGAGCGCAGCCGGCGCGTGCAGGTGAAAGTGATCGGTTATCTGCCGGGGCACAGCCTGCTGGTCACCACGCCGCGGGTCAAAGACAAGGTGATGATAATCCGGGAAGGGCAGCCCTTCGTGGCGCGCGTCATGATCGGCAACCGGATCGTGGGTTTTGCCACCACGGTGCTGCGCAGCTGCGCCGTTCCCTATCCCTACCTGCATCTGTCCTATCCCGAGGAAATGGAGCAGATCACGGTGCGCAAGGCACAACGGGTGCGGGTAAAGCTGTTTGCGTCGGCGAAGAACAGCAACCCGGAGTTCGAGTCCGAGAAACCGCGGCCGGTCACCGTGGTCGATATCAGCACATCCGGGGCCCAGATCATTGCCGGCGAGCCACTCGGTGATGTCGGTGACCGACTGCAGCTGAATTGCCTGATCAAGGTCGGCACCAGCGAAAAGCTGCTGGCGATACCGGCGTTGCTGCGCAACGTGCACCTGGAAGACGAAAGCGGGTCGGAAAGTTATTCACACGGACTCGAGTTCGAACTCACCGACCAGCAGGATATCTTTGCGCTGCACGGTTTCGTCTACGAACAGATCGTCAAGTTGCAGTCGGATTAGGCAGCAACCTGTCCGACTCGTCTGCGCGTAGCGAGCCGCGCGGAAACCGGCGAACCGGCTTCTTATCCCTTGCGCTCCAGGGCGTCCAGGTAACGTTCGGCATCCAGCGCGGCCATGCAGCCGGAACCCGCCGAGGTCACGGCCTGCCGGTATATGTGGTCAGCAACGTCTCCGGCCGCGAACACTCCCGCGACACTGCAGGCGGTGGCATCGCCGTCGACGCCGCTCTTGACCTTGATATAGCCGTTCTGGTGCATGTCCAGTTGCCCCTGGAACAGTTCGGTGTTCGGCCGGTGGCCGATGGCGATAAAGACACCGTCGGCTTTCAGATCCTGCGTACTGCCGTCCTTGACGTTCTTGATGCGCAACCCGGTGACCCCGCTCTGATCACCCAGAACCTCGTCCAGCACGTGGTCCCAGGCGATGGAAACCTTGCCTGCTTTTTCGCGCTCGAACAACCGTCCCTGCAATATCTTCTCTGCCCGGAGCTCGTCGCGGCGATGCACGACGGTGACGTGCGATGCGATGTTGGACAGATAGAGCGCTTCCTCCACGGCGGTATTGCCCCCGCCGATCACTGCGACGGGTTTTTCGCGGTAGAAAAAGCCGTCACAGGTGGCGCAGGCCGATACGCCTTTGCCCTTGAACGCCTCTTCGGACTCAAGCCCGAGGTACTGAGCGGAAGCGCCGGTGCAGATAATCAGGGCATCGCAGGTATAGGCGGACGAATCGCCCTGCAGCCACATGGGCCGGCGGCTGAGATCGACCTTGTTGATGTGGTCGAAGATGATCTCGGTATTGAAACGCTCGGCGTGGGCCCGCATTTCCTCCATGAGCCCCGGTCCCTGCAGGCCTTCCGCGCCGCCGGGCCAGTTTTCCACGTCTGTGGTTGTCATCAACTGACCACCCTGTTCCAGGCCGGTAACCAGCACTGGATCCAGGTTTGCGCGCGCCGCATACACAGCCGCGGTATAACCGGCCGGACCGGAACCCAGAATAAGAAGGCGACAGTGCTTGGTTTCGCTCATGTATAATGACTCCGAGCAAACCGGTGCTGAACTTGCGGAATCTGTCAGCAGCCGACGGGAATGCTGTTGGTGATAGCGGGTTTCGACAAGCGCCCAATGGTACGGAATGTCCCACAACGGGTAAAGGAGTAGCGATGCGCATCGGAGTTCCGCGCGAAATCAAGCCAATGGAAGGACGGGTGGGCCTGATCCCGGCCGCCTGTTCGGAATTGAGTTCGGCGGGACACCAGGTATTTGTCGAATCGGGGGCCGGCGCGCAGAGCGGTTACAGCGACGCGGATTTCGGCGCTGCAGGAGCGACCCTGGTGGCCGATGCAGCCGCCCTGTACGGCAGCGCAGAACTCATCGTCAAGGTGAAGGAACCGATCGAGGGGGACCTGCGCCACCTGCGTGCCGAGCACCTGCTGTTCGGCTACCTGCACCTGGCGGCAAACCCGCAACTGACCGAGCGGCTGTGCAGCATCGGTTTGACCGCGGTTGGATTCGAAACCGTGCAGGAAGACTCGGGCGCTCTGCCGCTGCTGGCACCCATGAGTGACATCGCCGGTCGACTCGCCGTGCAGATAGGAGCCAACCTGCTGTACCAGCCGCAGGGTGGTAAAGGGTTGTTGCTGGGCGGCCTGGCCGCTGCCGAACGCGGCCGGGTCACGATTATCGGGGCCGGCTCGGCCGGTGGTAACGCCGCCCGGATGGCGGCTGCCATGGGGGCAGAAGTGACCGTATTTGATCGCAGGCGCAGCAGGCTTGAGGCGATGCGGGAACTGGGTGCCAACGTGACCGCGCTGTATCCCTATCAGGACAGCCTGGAACGCGCGGTCGTCGCAGCGGATCTGGTGATCGGCGCGGTCCTGATCCCCGGCGCCCGGACGCCGCATCTGGTAACCGCGCGGCAGGTTGGTATGATGCAGCCCGGCAGTGTCGTTGTGGATATCTCGGTCGACCAGGGCGGCTGTATCGAGACGACCCGGCCCACGACCTACCAGTCACCGACCTACCTGATTGATGGTGTGGTACATTTGGCGGTCACCAACATGCCCGGGGCGGTGCCGCGCAGCGCGTCCCAGGCGCTGTCCGCCGCGTTGATACCCTATGTGCTGGCGCTGGCGGATGCTGGCCTGGACGGAAATATCCCGTTGCAGCGCGGGCTTAATGTGCGGGCCGGGGCAATTTGCCATCCGGCCTTGCTATCGAGCGAGAGCTCAACTTAAAATACTCCTACTA
>CBDTYI010000063.1:0-10826 GCA_965364565.1 uncultured Gammaproteobacteria bacterium
GGTTGTTGGCGATCATGTTCTGGAAGGACGGCACCGCCAGGGTCATCATGATGGCCGACAGCGCCACTACAATGAGCAGTTCAATGAGCGTGAAGCCGGCCATGGAGCCTTTGCGTCGCATAATTGGTTCTCTCCTGATGTCGCCATCAATGCTAGAGAAACTAACGGCAGGCCAGCATGCGCTCTGCATGCCGCTTGTCAGCGCTACGCGACCGTTAATCCAGAAACGGGGGCTTCCGGGGCTGGTTTTGCGCCTGATCGGGTATCTTCGGGGCCCCGACACGGCATCCGGCAGATTTGTGGATATAAGGGCAGAACAGGCACTTAGGGAACCTCTGATTAATCCGTCATTCCGGCGCATGCCGGAATCCATAGCGTTGCATTCACTGGATCCCGGCATGCGCCGGGATGACGAGAAGCGAATTAATCAGAAGTCTCTTAGCTTGTGCCGCGCCGCTTAGCGGAAATGCAGGGAGAAACTCGGCGAGACGAGTAGATCGGGGAGACACGAGGCGACTGCGGCCGGCAAGGCTTCAGACCCGCTGGCGCAGAGCTTTGGGCAAGGCAAAGGTGACGTTTTCCACCCGTCCTGTCTGTTCCATCACCGCGTCGGCGCCGGTTTCCTTCAGGCGCGCAATTACCTGTTGCACAAGGACTTCCGGGGCCGAGGCGCCAGCCGTCACCGCGACGGTCTGTTTGCCCTGCAGCCAGGCTTCCCGGATCTGGTCCGGACTGTCCAGGAGATAGCCCGGCACGCCCTGCTGCTCGGCGAGCTCACGCAGGCGATTCGAGTTGGAACTGTTTGGCGAGCCGACCACCAGCACCACGTCGGCTTGCCTGGACAATTCGCGGACCGCATCCTGGCGATTCTGGGTCGCATAGCAGATATCGTCCTTGCGCGGTCCCTGGATGGCGGGAAAACGCGCCCGCAGCGCCTCGATAACGCGTGCCGTATCGTCCATCGAAAGGGTGGTCTGGGTCACGTAGCTGAGCTTGTGCGGGCGCATGACCTCGAGTTGCTGCACGTCGGCCAAGTCCTCTACCAGATACATACGCCCACCGGCCGAGGTATCGTACTGGCCCATGGTGCCCTCCACCTCGGGATGACCCGCGTGACCGATCAGGACGCATTCGCGACCCTGCTCACTGAAGCGACTGACTTCCAGGTGTACTTTGGTGACCAGCGGACAGGTCGCATCGAACACCCGCAGGCCGCGCTGATCCGCTTCGCTGCGCACCGCCTGCGACACCCCGTGAGCGCTGAAAATAACCGTTGCTTCATCGGGCACTTCACGCAATTCGTCCACGAACACGGCGCCGCGTTCGCGCAGGTGATTGACGACGTAACGATTGTGCACCACCTCGTGACGCACATAGATGGGCGCGCCGAATAGATCCAGCGCCCGTTCCACGATTTCGATCGCGCGGTCCACGCCGGCGCAGAAACCACGCGGATTGGCCAGAATAACGTCCATCACCTGCCCTCAGGATGTTGTGACCGCCGTTTCGGCCCGCCCGACAATCATACGGCACTACTGCCCGGGAATAGCCTCTTCGGGTGGCGGGTTTGCCACCTCGATTATCCGGGTTTCGAAAACAATTTCGCGCCCTGCGAGCGGATGATTGAAATCGACCCGGACCTGCTGATCCTGAACATCCAGCACGGCGCCGGCGATTTCCTCACCGTCGGGACCCGAGAAGCCGACAATCTGTCCGGGTTCGAGCTGCATGTCCGCGGGAAAACGCGATTTCTCGACCCACTGGACAGCTGCTTCGTCGCGTACTCCGAACGCCTGTCCCGGCATCAGGGTCAGCACCTGGTGATCACCTTCACGCAGCCCGATCAGGGCAAGTTCCAGGCCTCGGTCGAGCGTCCCGTCGCCCACCACGAAGCTGAGCGGCTGGTCGTCGAAACTGCTTTCGACCGGCATGCCGTCGCTCAGCTTGAGCGAGAAATGCATGGTAACCCGCGAGCCGATGGTGATCTGCACGTCAGGTATCCTTTGACCTGGCAAACAAGGCGTCCCAGATCAGGAGCACCGCACCGACGCTGATGGCCGAATCGGCGACGTTGAATGCCGGCCAGTAGAAGCTCCTGTAATAGAGCTGGATGAAATCGATGACATACCCCAGCCACAGACGGTCGATAAGATTGCCGACCGCGCCGCCCAGCACCAGAGCAAGCGCCGCCCCAAGCAGCCACTGCTGCGAATTCAGTTTGCGCAGCCAGGCAATCAGGAACACCGACGCGCCCAGCGAGACCGCGACAAAGAACCAGCGTTGCCAGCCGGCCGCGTCGCTGAGAAAGCTGAACGCTGCGCCGCGGTTGTACAGCAGCGTCAGGTTGAAAGACGGGATCACCGGAAGCGCCTCAGCGTACACCAGCCCGGTGTTGGCGAAATACTTGGTGACCTGATCCAGCAGAATCACCACTATCGAGATGCTCAGCCACCTGGCCATAACTCAGGCGTACAACCTCGGTTCGCCGCTGCCCGCCACATTGCTCACACAGCGACCACAAAGCTCCGGGTGTTCGCTGTGGCTGCCAACGTCCTCGCGATGATGCCAGCAACGCACGCACTTGCCATGCGAAGAGGCGCTGACACGAATGCTCAGCGACCCTGCACCGAGGTCTGCGCGCACCGCATCGGCAGGCTGCTGCTCGACCGGGTGCAGGCGCGCGTAGGAGGTGATCAGCACGAAGCGCAGCTCATCCTCCAGGCGCGACAGTTTTTCCAGCCACTCGGCGTCGCAGTACAGATCGACTTCGGCATCCAGCGACGAGCCGATGGCACCCGCCACCCGCACTTTCTCCAGCTCCTTGCTGACCGCTTCGCGCACCGCCAGCACATCTCGCCAGTAATCGAGGCCGAAGCGAGTGCCCTCGATTTCATCGGGCAGGAACATCTCGGGCAATACAAACCAGGTTTCCAGAAACACGGATTCTTCGCGCTCGCCCGGCAGGTTGCGCCAGATTTCCTCCGCCGTAAAACTCAGCACCGGTGCCAGCCAGCGCACCAGCGCTTCCGCAATCAGGTATAGAGCGGTCTGCGCCGAGCGGCGCGCCACACTGTCGCGCTGCGTGGTGTACTGCCGGTCCTTGATGATATCCAGATAAATGCCACCCAGATCGACCGAGCAGAAGTTGTGCACTTTCTGGTAGATGTAATGAAACTCATAGGTTTCATAGGCTCGCACCACGTCGTCCTGCAGCGCACGGGTGCGCTCCACGATCCAGCGATCCAGCATCAGCATCCGCTGCGGCGGTAGCGCATGCTCCATGGGATCGAATCCGTTCAGATTGGCGAGCAGAAAACGCGCCGTATTGCGAATCCGCCGGTAGGCGTCGGCGGTGCGCTTCAATATCTCGTCCGAGACGCCCATCTCGTTCCGGTAGTCGGTAGCCGCCACCCAGAGCCGCAGAATATCGGCCCCCAGGCTGTTGACCACCTTCTGCGGGGCGACCACGTTGCCCTTGGACTTGGACATCTTCTGTCCCTGCGCATCGACCGTAAAACCATGCGTCAACACCTGGCGATAAGGCGCCTTGCCGTGCATGGCGACCGAAGTCAGCAGTGAAGACTGGAACCAGCCGCGATGCTGGTCTGATCCCTCGAGGTAAAGGTCGGCCGGGAAACCCAGTGCCGCGCGCCGCTCGAGGACGCACTGGTGAGTGGTGCCGGAGTCGAACCAGACATCCAGCGTGTCCTGCACCCTGATGTACTGCTGTGCCTCGCTACCCAGCAGCGCCTGCGGCTCGAGCTCGAACCAGGCATCGATACCGTGGCGTTCCACTCGCAACGCGACATCCTCGAGCAGGCGCGCCGTATCCGGGTGCAGCTCGCCGCTGTGCTTGTGCACGAACAGGGCGATGGGTACACCCCAGGTACGCTGGCGCGAAATACACCAGTCGGGGCGCCCCTCTACCATGCCCTCGATGCGAGCCTGACCCCAGGAGGGCATCCACTGTACCTTGCGGATCGCCGCCAGCGCCGCGCTGCGTAACCCGTTCTGATCCATGCTGATGAACCATTGCGGCGTGGCGCGGAAGATAATCGGCGTCTTGTGCCGCCAGCAGTGCGGATAACTGTGGCGCAACGCCTCACTGTGCACCAGCGCGCCGCGGGCTTTCAGAACATCCAGCACGTCGTCGTTGGCGGAAAACACGTGCTTACCCGCAAACAGCTCCGTACCCGGCACAAACACCCCGTCCGGCCCGACCGGATTGTCTACCTCGATACCGTAGCGCCTGCCGACCACATAGTCGTCCTGGCCGTGACCGGGTGCGGTATGCACCGCGCCGGTACCGGCCTCGAGGGTGACATGGTCGCCAAGGATGATAGGGACCTCCCGGGCATAGAAGGGATGCGCCAGTTTGAGATGCTCCAGCTCCGCTCCCCTGCAATAAGCGACAATCTGGTACTTCTCGCAACCGTAGCGAAGCATGGCATCCTTCAGCAGCGCCTCGGCCAGCACCAGCCGTTCCGGGCCGTGGCCGACGTCGGCCTGCACGATGGCGTATTCGAGCTCCGGGTTCAGCGCCACAGCGCGGTTGGCGGGCAGCGTCCAGGGGGTGGTGGTCCAGATAACAAACGACAGCGCGCCTTCGCCCTTGCGGCCCTCGGCGTGATGGCAACGCGCCAGCAGGCTCTCCTCGTCGAGCACCCTGAACCGGACATCGATGGCCGGCGAGGTCTTGTCTTCGTACTCGACCTCGGCTTCGGCGAGCGCCGAACCACAGTCGGTGCACCAGTGCACGGGCTTGTAGCCCTTGGTGATATGCCGATTGGCAATGATGCGGCCCAGGGCACGGATTATGTCGGCCTCGAAAGCGTAGTCCATGGTGAGGTACGGGTGTTGCCAGTCGCCGAATACACCGAGACGGATGAAATCCTTGCGCTGACCGTCCACCTGCCTGCGAGCGTAGTCCCGGCATTTTGCGCGGAAGGTGCTCGCGTCCACCTTGGTGCCCACCTTGCCGACCTTCTTTTCCACGTTCAGCTCGATCGGCAGTCCGTGGCAGTCCCAGCCCGGGATATAGGGCGCGTCGAAACCGCTCAGAGTCTTGCTCTTGACGATGATATCCTTGAGGATTTTGTTGACTGCATGGCCGATGTGAATGTCACCATTGGCGTAGGGCGGCCCGTCGTGCAGCACGAAGCGCGGCCGCCCCTGGCCGAGCTCTCGCAGCTTGGCATACAGATCGATCTCGTCCCAGTACTTGAGCAGTTCCGGCTCGCGGTTGGCGAGATTGGCCTTCATCGGAAATCCCGTACTGGGCAAATTCAAGGTGTCTTTATAGTTACTCACTCGCGCACTCACTCGCTGAAAAACTGCCGCGCCTGCTCGGCGTCACGTTGTATCTGCTGTTGTAAAATCTCGAACGATGCAAACTTCTTCTCGTCGCGAAGCCGGGTGCAGAATTCGACGTCCAGGTACCGGCCGTAGATATCCGCGTCCATGTCAAACAGGTGCACCTCGAGCACCCAGTGGCTGCCATCCACGGTCGGGCGCGTACCTACGTTGGCAACCCCGTTGACCGGTGTGGGCGCCAGGCCATGGACGCGTACCGCGAACACCCCCCGCAGGGGCGACGAGCGGCGGTGCAGATGGATATTCGCCGTCGGAAATCCAATGGTGCGCCCGCGTTGCTGGCCGGCCGCCACCCGGCCGCAAATCCGATAGGGACGGCCCAGCAGCTGCGTGGCGGTATCGAGATCACCCGCCGCCAGCGCCTCTCGAATCCGGGTACTGCTGATACGCTGGCCGTGCTCGAAAAAGGTCTCGGTGTTTGCGACCGCGAAACCGTGCCTGCTGCCCGCGTCGCACAGATAGGCAAAATCACCATCGCGGCCGGCGCCGAAGCGAAAATCGTCGCCCACCACCAGATAGCGCACACCGAGCCCCGCCACGAGTATCCGCTCGACAAAGGCCCGGGCGCTCAGGGCTGCCAGTTTACGGTCGAAGCGCAGGCAAATCACCTGATCGACACCCAGCGCTTCGAGCGTGGCCAGCTTGTCGCGCAGCCGCTGCAGGCGCGCTGGCGCAGCTTGCGGCGCAAAATACTCTTGCGGCGTCGGCTCAAAGGTCATCACCGTGGTCAGCAGCTGGTGCTCCGCCGCATGCCGGTGCAGCCGTTCCAGCACCGCCCGGTGACCGCGGTGCAGGCCATCGAAATTGCCGATGGTTACAGCGCTGCCCTGGTGCACGGGGCGCAGGTTATGGAATCCGCGTATCAGTCGCATCGGGAGCCATTTCACGAAATGGTTGAATTATAACGAACATCCCCGCGCTGTCATGATTCGCGTCCCGCTGCAGCGCCGGGTGTTCGGAGAACCGCCAGGCGCAAACCCGCCAGCCGCAGTGACACCAGGTAACTGGCCGCACCCAGCGCCACCAGCGAGCCGGTCCAGAGCACCCGCTGTGAACCGGACAGCGCCGCCCAGACAGGCCGTTCAGGCATGGTCCAAATGACCGCGACCAGCATTACCGCGATCGCGAACAGCATCTGCAGCAGCAGCCGCGGCCAGCCTGGCGCGGGCCGGTAGATCGCCTCGGCACGCAGATAATGGAACAGCAGACCGGCGTTGAGGTAGCCTGCGAGCGCCGTCGCCAACGCCAGTCCCGCATGGGCGCCGGGAATTTCGAACCATACCAGGGGCACCACAATCAACACGTTCAGCACCATGTTGGCAACCATGGCGCGCACCGCGACCTTGACAGGGGTGCGCGCGTCCTGGCGCGCATAAAAAGCCGGCGCCAGCACCTTCACCAGCATAAAGGCCGGCAGGCCGAAGGCATAGCTGATCAGCGCCAGGGCCGCCATGTCGATGTCACGCTGCCCGAAATCGTCATACTGAAACAGGGTCGAGAGCACTGGCCGGGCGAGAATCATCAGGCCCGCGGCAGCCGGAACACCGATCAGGAGTACCCAGCGCAGCCCGGCGTCCAGGGTATGGGAGAACTGCTGCGACGCGCCCTGGGTGTGTGCCCTGGACAGTGTCGGCAGAATCACCGTGGCCAGCGCAATGCCGAATACGCCGAGCGGAAACTCGACCAGCCGGTCAGCGTAATACAGCCAGCTGACGCTGCCGGTGACCAGGAACGAGGCCAGCAGAGTGTCGAACAGCAGGTTGATCTGGGATACCGACGATCCGAGGACAGCCGGCAGCATCAGCTTCAGGATCCTGCCGACTCCGGGGTCGCCCAGCCCCCAGCGCGGCCGCCGCAACAACCGCAGGCGCGCCAGGGCGGGCAACAGGAACAGCAGCTGCACCACACCCGCCAGCAGAACGCCCCAGGCCAGAGCGACCATGGGTTCGTCCAGCCCTGGCGCCACCAGCAGCGCCATGGCAATCAGCACCACGTTCAGCCACACGGGGGTAAACGCGGCGGCGCCAAAACGACCGTAACTGTTCAGGATACCGGCGGCAAAGGCCACCAGCGCCATGAACAGCAGATAGGGGAACGTAAACCGGAGCATGTATGCGGTCAACTCGAACTTGAGCGGATCCGACCAGAAACCGGGCGCAAACACCAGTACCAGCACTGGACTGGCCAACACCGCGACAAGCACCAGTAACCCCATGAGCCCGGCGAGCGTGCCAGCCACCCGCTCCACCAGCAATCTGACCTCGGCGTCATCACCACGGCTGCGGTATTCGGTCAAAACCGGCACGAAGGCCTGCGAAAAGGCACCTTCGGCGAACAGGCGGCGCATAAAGTTGGGGATCTTGAATGCGACGAAAAAGGCATCCATACCGGCATCGACCCCGAAGCGGGCGAACACCATATCCCGCAGCAGGCCGAGGATCCGGGAAATCAGCGTCATACCGCCTACCGTGGCTGTTCCCTTGACCAGTTTACGGCTCACAGGCGCTCCCCCGAGTGCGCCGCCGGATTGACAAATCGACGCCAGATCCGCATAGTATCGCGCTCTTTGGAATCTGGAACAGGAGAAAGATCTTGGCAAACTCGGCCCAAGCGCGTAAGCGCGCCCGCCAGGCGGAAGCCCGCCGGCAGCGCAATGCCAGCCAGCGCTCCATGCTGCGCACCCACGTAAAGAACGTTCTCAAGGCGATTGCCAGCGGTGATGCGCAAGCCGCCCAGACCGCTTACCAGAGTGCCGTCCCGGTCATCGACAAGTCGGTAGACAAGGGCCTGATCCACAAGAACAAAGCGGCGCGCCACAAGAGCCGGCTGGCGCACCACGTGCGGGCGCTCCAGGGCTGAGTACGGATCACATCCAGGTTCCCGAAAAAGCCGGTCGCTGACCGGCTTTTTTGTTGCCCCCAGCAGCCTCAAAGCAACACCAGATTATCGCGATGAATCAGCTCCGGCTCGTCCACATAACCCAGTAACTGTTCGATTTTCTCACTGGGCTGACCGATGATTCTGCGCGCTTCATCGGCGCTGTAATTCACCAGGCCCCGGGCGATGGCGACCCCATCCGGGCCGTGACAGCTGACGACTTCACCGCGCCGGAAGGTCCCTTCCACCGCCGTCACGCCCACCGGCAGCAGACTGCGCCCGGACTCCTTCAGCACCCGCACCGCACCCTGATCCAGGGTCAGGCGCCCCTTGGCTTGCAACTGGCCGGCCAGCCACTGCTTGCGCGATACCAGTCGACCACTGGCGGGGTGCACCACCGTGCCCAGCTGGTCACCCGCCGCCATGCGGCGCAAGACCTGCGCGTCCCGCCCGGGCCCAATCCAGGTCGCTGCACCGGAGCGGGCCGCCAAATCGGCGGCGCGCACCTTGGTCACCATGCCGCCCCGTCCCAGGCCGCTGCTGCTGTCACCGCTGGCGACCTCGAACAGCCGTTGATCGCTCGCCTGCGCATCCTCGATCAGACAGGCACCGGTGTCACAGCGTGGATCCCGGTCGTAGACCCCGTTCTGGTCGGTGAGGATGACCAGCAGGTCCGCTTCCACCAGGTTCGCCACCAGCGCGGCCAGGGTATCGTTGTCGCCGAAACGCAGTTCGTCGCAGGCGACGGTATCGTTCTCGTTCACCACGGGAACGACGCCCAGCGCCACCAGTTTGCGCAGTGTGCTGCGGGCGTTCAGATAGCGGGTGCGGTTGACCAGATCATCGTGGGTCAGCAGTACCTGCGCGGTGTGCAGGCCGTGTTTCTGGAAATTCGATTCATAGGCCTGGATCAGGCCCATTTGTCCGACCGCGGCAGCGGCCTGCAGGGCAACCAGCTCGTGAGGCCGCCGACTCCAGCCCAGGCGGCTCATCCCTGCCGCGACCGCACCGGATGACACCAGCACCAGCTCACGTCCCTGCCGATGCAGTTCGGCCATCTGCTCGACCCAGGCCTGAATAGCCTGCATATCCAGCCCGCGCCCATCATTGGTCAGCAGGGAACTGCCGATCTTGATCACCCAGCGCTGTGCCGCGCCTATCTGCGAACGGGTACGCATCGTGCTCATGACTCTACGCCGGCAGCCTTCGGTCCAGACTCGATGTAATCCATTATCGCAAATACCAGGGCCTCGGTACCCTCACCCGACAAGGCGGAAATCTGAAATACCGGTCCGCGCCAGTCAAGCCGCTGCACTATCTCGCCGCAGCGCACCTCGCGCTCCTCGGCAGGCAACAGGTCCACCTTGTTCAGTACCAGCCACCGCTCACGCTCTCCCAGTTCAGCGCTGAATTTTTCCAGTTCATGCACGATGGCCCGCACATCGGCAGCCGGATCACTGCCGTCCAGCGGTGCCACATCGACCAGGTGCAGCAGCAAACCGGTGCGTGACAGGTGTTTGAGGAACTGCACGCCGAGACCGGCGCCCTCGGCGGCGCCCTCGATCAGACCCGGGATATCCGCTACCACGAAACTGCGGTGCGGCCCGGCCCGCACCACGCCCAGGTTCGGGTACAGCGTGGTAAAGGGATAATCGGCCACCTTGGGACGCGCGGCGGAAACGGCGCGAATCAGGGTGGATTTGCCTGCGTTGGGTTTACCCAGCAATCCGACGTCGGCGAGCAGCTTCAATTCAAGCCGCAGACTGCGCTGCTCCCCGGGCGTTCCGGGCTTGGACTGGCGTGGCGCCCGATTGGTGGAACTCTTGTAGCGCAGATTGCCCAGGCCATGAAAACCGCCGCGCGCAACCAGCAGCCGCTGTCCATCCTCGACCAGGTCGCCCATCAGCTCATCGGTGTCATCCTGGTACACCAGCGTGCCGACCGGCACCCGCACTTCGCGATCATCACCGCTCTTTCCGGTACAGTTGCGTCCGCGGCCGTTTTCGCCCCGCTGGGCCTGGAAGCGCCGCTCGAAACGGAAATCTGCCAGTGTATTCAGGTTGCCGTCCGCCACCAGGTAGACACTGCCACCGTCACCACCGTCGCCACCGTCCGGACCTCCGAACGGAATGTATTTCTCGCGGCGGAAACTGACACAGCCATTGCCACCGTCACCGGCCTTGACATCGATAGTGGCTTCGTCGACGAATTTCATATCAGCAGTCTGCGAGACATGAATAAAAGGATAAACCGCAAAGGACGCGAAGGACACACGGGGCCCGGGAAGCACGGTTCCATGCCGGCGCGCCAAGCCCGATGAAGGTCGTTACGCGGGGTCGGGGTCGAATCCCATCGAGCAGCCGGTGCTGGCTTCGGCGCCCTTGACCCTCGCGCTGCGGGGATCAGCGAGTGTCGCCTGGCACAAAAAAGCCCCGTTCGGTGACGGGGCTTCTCGGCGTGACCCAGAACGGTTCAGGACGAAACCACGTCCACGAACTTGCGGCTCTTCGGGCCACGGGTCACATACCTGACAGTACCGTCCGCCTTGGCGAACAGGGTGTGGTCCTTTCCGCATC
>CBDTYI010000064.1:0-10793 GCA_965364565.1 uncultured Gammaproteobacteria bacterium
TGGCTCAACCTCTACGACATGCGTTTCGGCATGGAATGGCGCAACGAGCTGATCAACGAAGAATACTGGGAACGTATCGAGGAGATTCCGGACCATAGCTTCTGGAGCCTGCGCCAGTCGCTCAAATCCGAGCTGCTGAACTACGTACGCCGCCGCCTGGTACTGCAGCTGCGCCGCAACCGCTGCGGCGAAGCACAGATCGATCGCATCACGCGTTTTCTGAGCCCCCACGAAGCCGACATCCTGACCATCGGTTTCGCGCGCCGCTTCGCCACCTATAAACGCGCCACCCTGCTGTTTTCCGATCCCGCACGCCTGGAGCGGCTGTTGAACGATCCGCAACGACCGGTACTGCTGATTTTTGCCGGCAAGGCGCACCCCAGCGACCTGCCCGGCCAACAGTTGATTCAGGTGATCCATGACTTCTCGCGCCGCCCGGAGTTTGTGGGCAAGATTCTGCTGCTGGAGGGCTACGACCTGTCCCTGGGGCGCAAGCTGGTATCCGGGGTGGATGTGTGGCTCAACAATCCCGAGTACCCGATGGAAGCCAGTGGCACTTCGGGGCAAAAAGCCGGGCTGAACGGCGTGATCAACCTCAGCGTGCTGGACGGCTGGTGGGGTGAGGGCTATAACGGCGAGAACGGCTGGGCCATTACCCCGCACGACCAGCACTACGACGCCACCTTCCGCAACCGGGAGGAAGCCAACGAGCTGCTGGATATCTTCGAACACCAGGTAATCCCGCTGTACTACGACCGCAACGGACACGGCTTCTCGGAAGGCTGGGTGCGCATGTCCAAGGCTTCGATGAAATCCATACTGCCGCAGTACAACTCGCAGCGCATGGTGATGGATTACATCAAGGGGTTTTACGGACCTGCTGCGCGCCAGGGGCGTGCCCTGGCGGCCAATCGCTACCAGGGCGCCAAGGAACTCGCTGCCTGGAAGCAGAAGATCGCGCAGGTATGGCCTTCGGTAGCCCTGCGCCGCGTCGACAAGGCGCAGCACGCTGTCGGCGCCGGCCATAAGGTGCGTATCGAGGTAGCCGCGCAACTGGGCGATCTGTCTCCCCGGGATGTGCGGGTGGAGTGCCTGATCGGCCGCGAGGACGAACACCGCGAGTTCCAGGCCACCGACTACTTCGGCTTCGCGGCACAATCGCAACTCGACAGCGGCGAGACCCTGTTTGTGCTCGATCTGGACCCGCCGCTACCGGGCCTGCAGCACTACCAGATCCGCATCTATCCGCACCACGACCACCTCAGTCACCGCTTCGAAACCGGTTGCATGATCTGGCTTTAATCGCGCGCGCCTGACGGGCCATGCCGAGCGGCTTGCTGGCTAGGGCGCACGCCCGTACAGGTGCACCCAGTCGCGCAGTCGCGCCCGGTGTTCCTCGTGCACCTGGTCCCAGGCGAACCGCCAGCGCCAGTTGCCATCGGCGACGCCCGGCACGTTCATGCGGTGACTGCCATCCAGTCCCAGCAGGTCCTGCATCGGAATCACCGCCAGGTGTGCCACCGAGGCCAGCGCGGTGCGTATCAACAGCCATGGCATGGGTTCGCTGTCTGCCCCCAGGTAATGGTGCACCGACCAGCGCTGATCATCGGTCAGTTCCTGGTACCAGCCCAGGGTCGTATTATTGTCGTGGGTGCCGGTGTACACCACGCTCAGCGTTTCGTGATTGTGCGGCAGATAGGGATTCTCGGACGAACCGTCGAACGCGAACTGAAGAATCTTCATCCCCGGCAGCCCGAAACGTTCGCGTAACGCCGTCACCTCGGGCGTGATGACACCGAGGTCCTCCGCCACCAGTGGGAGCTCACCGAGCTCGGCTGTCAAGGCCTGGAAGAAACTGTCACCGGGCCCCTTCACCCAGCGGCCATCCACCGCCGTTTCGGCTCGCGCATCGATCTCCCAGTAGGCCTCGAAGCCACGGAAATGATCGATCCGGACCAGATCGAACATTTCCATCTGTGAGCGGATACGCTGCACCCACCAGCTGTAGTCGTCCTGCTGCAGAGCCTCCCAGTGATAGTGGGGGTTTCCCCAGCGTTGTCCGGTAGCGGAAAAATAATCCGGCGGCACGCCGGCCACCGCCTGCGACTGGCCGTGCGCGTCAACCGAGAACCATTCGCGGTGCGCCCACACATCGGCACTGTCGTGCGCGACGAAAATGGGGATGTCGCCGAACAGCAGCACACCGCGCTCGTTGGCATAGCGGCGCAACTGCTTCCACTGCCGATAGAAAAGGAACTGCTCGAAGCGAACCTGCTCGATCTGCTGGGCCAGGTGGGTGCGCTCGCGGGTCAGCGCGGCAGCCTGACGGTCGCGGATGGCGCGCGGCCACTGGTACCAGGCCTTACCACGGTGCGCGCCGCGCAGCGCCTGGTAGAGAGCGAAATCCTCCAGCCAACCGGCGTGTTCGCAGGCAAAGCGGGCAAAGGCCTCTCGCTCGTCGGCGCTGGCCCGCTCCTGGAAACCATGGTGGGCAGCCGCGAGACGCACCCGGCGTTGGCTATCCGCGTCCTGTGACGGGTCGAGGCCGGCGTCATCCAGCCAGCCCTGTTCGACCAGCAGCTGCAGGCTTATCAGGCGGAAATCACCGGCGTGCACCGACAGGCACTGATACGGTGACAGATCATCGTGGGTTGGACCCAGCGGCAACGTCTGCCACAGGCTGATTCGACAGTCGACCAGCAGATCGACGAAACGATAGGCATCCGGCCCCAGATCACCGTTACCCAGACTTCCCGGCAGGGAGGTCGGGTGCAACAGAACTCCGGCGCGCCGTCGCGCAAACACATCCATGACGAATTTCCGTTATTTATTATATTCTAATCACGCGCCTGTCCGTGCCGCATAACCCCGCCCATGGCGGGACGCCCGGAGCCGCGCGCGAAAGTATGCGCCAGGTACTCCGGCGGTTCCAGTCCCAGCAGCTGATACAGATTGCCCAGATGCATGCGGTAGAGAGACTCGAAGTCGCTCACCGAATCGGCGGGGTTGTAATCTCCGAACCACCAGAACCAGTCAGACCCCTCGCAGACCGAAAGTTGCAGCTGTGCGGCGGCGACCTGGTCGCTGTCCAAAGTGCCCGCGGCGATCACCCGGTCAAAGGCACGCTTGGCGTCGCCGAGCATGTCCCAGCCGCGGTTCTTGTCCCGATCGCCCACCCAGGTCGAGAAAGTGCCATACACCCATGAACCACTGACCAGCGTCGCCAGCGGCGCCACCGCCACCCCCTGGTCGAGGCATTCGGCAAAGGTCGACAACTTGAGCCGCGGGTGCGCGGCAAGCTTTTCATACAGCGCGCGCAGAAAATGATAACCGTTGTCCGGGTAGTGCTCCCAGGCATTTTCCCCGTCGAGAACGATGGCCACTGCCAGATCACGGCGCCCGTGGCTCCTGGCAATGTTTTCCAGGTGATGGATGAAATTGGCGACCGCATCGTCGGCGTGCCAGCCCGAGTAGCTGAAACCGATTTCATCGGACAGGTTATCGTCGCGGAAAAAGCACACCGGACCCGCGTCGCCGAGTCGGTAGCCCTTGAACAGGGCATCCGGCGCCGCCCCCGCAGTGCCCGCCGGCGCGGCCGCCAGACTGTTATGCAACACGGTCTCACCGGTCGCGGCCCAGCGGAAGCCGTACTCCCCGAGCAGCTCCAGCGTCGCTGCGCTGACACTGCCCTCGGCGGGCCAACACCCCAGCGGCTTGCGTCCGAAGTAGCGCTCGAATATGTTCAGGCCCTCGCGGATGTGCCAGCGGGCCCGTTCTTCCCCACCCTGGTAGAACTCCAGTTCGGGGAGTTGGACGTCGGGCATGGCCTCGCGGGCACTCTGCATGTCCAGCATCAGCGGAATAATGGGGTGAGCGTAGGGAGAAACGGACAGCTCGATACGGCCGGCATCCGCCAGCCGTGCGTAACGGTCGATGACACCCGCCAGCAGTTCGCCGATCAGCACCAGCAACTCGCGCCGGTCGTGCAGCGCGAAGTTGCTGCCCTGCTCCTGCCAGCGTTGCATCCTCAGGTCGTTGCGACGCACGGTCTCGCCGATCCAGCCAAGGTGATACCAGAATACCAGGTCCGACAGGAACTGGTCGCTGATGTAAATCAGGTCATTGAGGTTGTCGCGAAACGGCTCGACCAGATTCACCAGGCGCCGATAGGCCGGAAAGCGGTCGATCACCCGCTCGCGGTTGACGCGCAGGCAATTGTTGATGAGTTCCAGGCGCCGCTCGGGATGAGCCGGCAACACCGGTTCCACCAGCGCCGCCAGCAGCGGATCCCGTAGCGCCTTGTGCTCATGCAGATAGCCGCGCACCTGGGCGGCGTAATCGTCGATCTGTTCCAGCAGCACCGGGGCGAAGTTGACCACCGCCCTGGCATCCGGCACCGCTTCCAGGTGCGCCGCCATGTCGACATAGTCCTTGGTTGCGTGCAGGTAGCTCCAGGGTAGTTTGTACTCACCGCTGATGAGATCGCAGTACTGCGGCTGGTGCATGTGCCAGCACAGCACCACCCGCAACCCCACCTCATCTGACATGGTGCAGTTCCTGCCCGAGCATTTCGGGGATCACCAGCACCACACCGTCCGGCGTCACGTGGAAGCGCTCGGCGTCTTTCTGCGGGTCTTCACCGATTACGGTGCGGGCGGGGATCTCACAACCACGGTCGATGACCGCGTTGGAAATGCGGCAGTGACGCCCGATATTCACATCCGGCAGTACCACCGCGTGCTGCAGCAGGGAATAGGAATTGACCTTTACGTTCGAAAACAGCAGCGAGTGGCGCACCGCTGCGCCGGAAATCAGGCAGCCCCCCGACACCATGGAATCCACCGCCATGCCGCGTCGTTTGTCGTCATCGAAGACGAATTTCGCCGGCGGCATCTGCTCCTGGTAGGTCCAGATGGGCCAGTCCTGATCGTAGAGATTCAGCTCCGGCGTAACGCCGATCAGCTCCAGGTTGGTCGCCCAGAACGCATCTACCGTGCCGACATCGCGCCAATAAGCCTGGCGGCCGCTTTGCACGTCGCGGAACGGGTAGGTGAACACGCGGTATTTGCGGATGATGGAAGGAATGATGTCGTGCCCGAAATCGTGGCTGGAAGAGTTGCTGTCGGCATCCTTGATCAGCTGCTCGAACAGGAAGCCGGTGTTGAAGACATAGATCCCCATGGACGCCAGCGCCTTGTCGGGACACCCCGGTATCGGTTGCGGCGCTTCGGGCTTTTCGTTGAACTCGATAACGCGCCCGTCGCTGGACGCGGTCATAACGCCGAAGGCGCGCGCGGTTTCCAGATCCACTTCCAGGCAGCCGACCGTCATGTCGGCGCCATTTTCGACGTGCTCGGCGATCATAGGGCCGTAGTCCATCTTGTAGATGTGATCACCGGCCAGAATCAGCACATACTCGGGGGCGTGGGCGCGGATAATATCCAGGTTCTGATACACCGCATCGGCGGTGCCCGCATACCAGGAGGATTCGATGCGCTGCTGGGCGGGCAGCAGTTCCACGAACTCGCCGAACTCACCGCGCAGAAAACTCCAGCCGCGCTGGATATGCTGGATCAGCGAATGCGCCTTGTACTGGGTCAGGACGCCGACGCGGCGGATTCCGGAATTCAGGCAATTGGACAGCGGAAAGTCGATAATCCGGAACTTGCCACCGAACGGAACAGCCGGCTTGGCCCGCCACAAGGTCAATTGTCGGAGTCGCGAACCACGCCCGCCGGCCAGAATCAGCGCCAAGGTATCACGTGTCAGACGACTCACAAAGCGCGGTGTACGCCCGGAATTCATACCATTCCCCCAATTCACCTGATTCTGATACCGCGTATGGTACCATTTGTACAGCTTCAGGAAAGTCAGCATTTTTATGAACAGAGACACGGTTTATATGGCATCGCAGAGTTCCGACCCCAAAGCCGCAACCGCCTCTCTATCGGCATCAGTGTATCGCATTCTGGAAGCCCGGCATCACGACCCGTTCCAGGTGCTGGGCAAGCATCGGGAGGGCAACCAGGACGTGGTGCGCGCCTTTCTGCCCCATTGCAGCGAGGTGCGAATCGAGGAGAATGGTGAGTCTTTGACCCGCCTCGGCGACACCGACCTGTTCGAGTGGCGTGGCGCCGCCGGCAGCCTGCCGGACCACTACCAGCTCGCCTGGACGGACAGAGACGACATCGAATGGGTCGCCTACGACCCGTATTGCTTTGCCCCACAGCTGGGCGACCTGGACCTGCACTGGTTTGGCGAAGGGCGGCACCTGCACGCCTACCGCTTTCTCGGTGCCCACCTGTGCGAAGTCGACGGCATCGCCGGAACCCGGTTTGCCGTCTGGGCGCCGAGCGCGGAACGCGTCAGCGTGGTGGGCGACTGGAACCACTGGGACGGACGCCGCCACCCGATGCGCTCGCGCGGCGGCAGCGGCGTCTGGGAGCTGTTTATCCCCGGCGTGAGCGCCCACGAGTTTTACAAGTTCGAGATCCGCAATCGCGAACGCGGCACCATCCACCTGAAAACCGATCCTTACGCCCAGACCTACGAACTGCGCCCCGGAACCGCGGCCATAACCTGCAGAACCGGCGGCTACCGCTGGCAGGATCAGAACTGGATGACGGCGCGGGCATCACGCAGCTGGCTGCACGCTCCCCTGTCGATCTACGAGGTGCACCTGGGCTCCTGGCAGCGCGATGCGCAGAACCAGTTCCTGAATTACCGCCAGCTGGCCGAGCGGCTGGTGAGTTATGTCAGCGAACTCGGCTTCACGCATATCGAACTGCTGCCGGCCACCGAGCACCCGTTCGACGGCTCATGGGGTTACCAGACCACCGGTTATTTCGCACCCACAAGCCGTTTCGGCAGCCCCGACGACTTCCGCTACCTGGTCGATTATTGCCACCAGCACGATATCGGCGTCATCCTCGACTGGGCTCCCGGGCATTTCCCCAAGGACAGTTTTGCACTGGCGAGTTTCGATGGCACACCGCTGTACGAACACGAAGACCCGCGCCGCGGGGAACACCGTGACTGGGGCACGCTGATCTTCAATTACGGCCGCAATGAAGTACGCAACTTTCTGCTCTCGAGTGCTATCTACTGGCTGGAGGAAATGCACATCGACGGCCTGCGGGTCGACGCCGTCGCCTCCATGCTGTACCTGGACTATTCGCGCGAGCCCGGTGACTGGATCCCGAACGTCTACGGCGGCCGTGAAAACCTCGAGGCCGTCACCTTCCTGCGCCATCTCAACCAGGTCACGCACGCCGAACAGCCGGGCAGCATGATCATCGCCGAGGAATCGACCTCATGGCCGCAGGTGACCCGACCGGTGGACGGCGGCGGGCTGGGGTTCAGCATGAAATGGAACATGGGCTGGATGCACGACACACTGCAATACATGAGCAAGGAGCCGGTACACCGCAAGTTTCATCACAATCAGCTCACCTTTGGCTTGCTGTACGCCTTTAACGAAAACTTTGTGCTGCCGTTCTCGCACGACGAAGTCGTACACGGCAAAGGTTCCATGCTCGACAAAATGAGTGGAGACAGCTGGCAGCGCTTTGCCAACCTGCGCCTGCTCTACACCTACATGTTCACCTACCCGGGCAAGAAGCTGTTGTTCATGGGCAGTGAGTTCGGTCAGTATTCGGAGTGGAATTACGACGCCGCCCTGCCGTGGCATCTACTCGAGGACGCGCGGCACGCCGGCCTCCGGCAGTTGCTGAAGGACCTCAACTATCTGTACCGACAGCAGCCCGCCCTGCACCGGTTCGACTTCCAGGCCGAAGGATTCCGCTGGATCGACTGCCACGACGGAGAACACTCGCTGCTCAGCTATTGCCGCCAGGGTTCGGGCCCGGCGGTGGTGGTGGCACTCAACTTCACGCCGGTGCCACGCCAGCGCTACCGCCTGGGCGTACCGGCCGCCGGCAGTTACGAATTGAAGCTGAATTCGGATGCCGGCTTCTACAGCGGCAGCGACTTTCCGGTGCAGAGCCACTACCACAGCGAAGCGGTCGCCTGGATGGGTCAGGCGCAGTCCATCGTGCTGGATCTGCCGCCACTGGCGGGGCTGATCTTACTGCAGAGCTGATGCGCGCCACGCAGCGTGTGCCGCGGGCTCAGTCGGCATAGGCAGTCATGCGCACCGGCAGGCGTCTGCCCCCCCAAGTGCCCGGTTTTGCTTCGAACACCCCCGGCAGCACAGTACCGCACTTGGCGCACTTGCCGTGCGCATCGAGGCCCCACTGCCCCATTTCGTACCAGTCCCGCTCGATCAGCAGCGCACCGCAGTGATGGCACCAGGTGCTGCCACCCTCGCTGTCATGGACATTGCCCGTATAGGCATAGCGCACACCGTTCTGCATCGCGATGCTGCGCGCCCGCGTCAGAGTGGCCGGCGGCGTCGGCGGCGTATCCTGCATCTTCCAGTCGGGGTGAAACGCGGTGAAGTGCATAGGCACCTCGGGCCCCAGAGTATCAACGACCCAGAGGGTCATCTCGTCGAGCTCCTCACTGCTGTCGTTTTCCCCCGGGATCAGCAGGGTCGTCAACTCGAACCAGACCGAGGTTTCTTTTTTCAGGTACTCCAGTGTCTCCAGTACGTTCTGCAGGTGGCCACCGGTAATCTTCCAGTAGAAGCGTTCGGTGAAGGCCTTCAAGTCGACGTTGGCCGCGTCCATGGCGGCGAAGAATTCCACCCGCGGTTCCGGCTGGATGTAACCGGCCGTTACCGCCACGGTACGAATCCCGCGTTCGCGGCAGGCGGCAGCGATATCGATGGCGTATTCGTGGAATATCACCGGGTCGTTATACGTGAACGCCACCGAGTGACAGCCCAGCTCGCCGGCGACACGGGCGATCTTTACCGGCTCGGCGCGGTCACCCAGGGTGTCGATTTCCCGTGACTTGCTGATATCCCAGTTCTGGCAGAACTTGCAGGCCAGATTGCACCCCGCGGTGCCGAACGACAACACGGCGGTTCCCGGAAGGAAGTGGTTGAGCGGCTTTTTCTCGATGGGATCGACACAGAAACCACTGGAGCGTCCGTAGCTGGTCAACACGATCTGGTCGCCGTGATTGGCACGGATGAAACACAGGCCGCGCTGACCCTCGTGCAGCTTGCACAGCCGCGGACACAGGTCACACTGCACGCGCCCGTCATCCAGTTTGTGCCAGTAACGGGTCGGCACAATAAAGGCCTCGTCCCAGACGCCCTCGGTTTTGTCTTCCATACTTGCATTTTAGACCCGCTGAACGTATTTAGTAGTCACAGCCGTTCGCAACACAGGCATGAGGGAGAAGCCGGGGTGACACAGATCCGCGAACCCGCCGTTGCCGGGTTGTTTTATCCGGACGACCCGCTGCTGTTGCAGCAGCAGGTGGACCGGCTGCTGGCCCAGGACGTGCCGGTCGGCGCGGCACCCAAGGCCCTGATCGTGCCGCACGCCGGGTACATCTATTCGGGGCCGGTCGCTGCCAGCGCATACCTGCAACTGGCCCCCGTTCGTGAGCAAATACAGCGAGTTGTATTGCTGGGCCCCGCGCATCGAGTGGCCTTCAGCGGGCTGGCGGCGAGCAGCGCCCAGTATTTCGCCACGCCGCTGGGTATGATCAGGATCGACCAGCAGACTATGGACGCGATTCTGCGCCTGCCTCAGGTGCGGGTGCTCGACGAGGCCCACCGCGAGGAACACAGCCTGGAGGTGCAACTGCCGTTCCTGCAGACCGTACTCAACAAGGATTTCGGCTTGATTCCCCTGGTGGTCGGAGAGGCGGAACCGGACGCTGTCGCGGAAGTGATTGAATTGCTTTGGGGCGGTGCGGAAACGCTGGTGTTGATCAGTTCCGATCTCAGCCATTACCACGACTACAACACCGCGCGACGCCTGGACAGCGCTACATCGCACGCCATCGAGCAGCTCAATCCCCAGGCCATCGATTACCAGCAGGCCTGTGGCCGCACGCCGGTCAACGGGCTGCTGCTCGCCGCCCGCCACCACCAGCTGCAGGCCCGGACCCTCGACCAGCGCAACTCGGGCGACACGGCCGGCGGCCGGGACCGGGTGGTGGGCTATGGCGCCTACGCTTTTTGCTGAGCGGACTCCGAGCAACGCCCTGATGCTGTCCCAGATACACCGCACCATCCTCCTTACGACGGCCTGCGACTCGATCAGACACGGACTGGAAACCGGAACAGCTCTGCGAGTGGACGCCGGACGCTGCGAAGCCCCCCTCGGCGAACCGGGCGCCAGCTTCGTTACCCTGCACAAGCAGGGTGAGCTGCGCGGCTGCATCGGCAGCCTGCAAGCGTTTCGCCCGTTGCTGACCGATGTTGCGGAAAATGCCTTCGCCGCGGCATTTCGTGATCCGCGCTTTGCGCCGCTGCGGGTGCATGAACTGCCCGATCTGACACTGGATATCTCCGTGCTCAGCGTTCCGGAGCCAATGAACTTCGACTCCGAACAGGACCTGCTGCGCCAGTTGCGGCCGCACCGCGACGGACTCATTCTGCAGGACGGCCCGCAGCGCGGCACCTTCCTTCCGAGTGTCTGGGAAGCGCTGCCGGACGCCGAGCGGTTTCTGCAACAGCTGAAACTGAAGGCCGGCCTGACGCCCGACCACTGGTCAGAGAATATACGGGTCTGGCGTTACAGCACGGAGTGCTTTGGCGGCGACGGCAGCGGCGACGAAAAGGCGAACGCCGGCTGAACGCCGAAAGCGGGTGCGATACGGAAAGCCGACACGCGGCTGTTTGTGCACAGGATACCGGTCACTCCGCGGTG
>CBDTYI010000065.1:0-10786 GCA_965364565.1 uncultured Gammaproteobacteria bacterium
GACGTCAGCGACTTCGGTGAAGAGCTGTCTGCCCGCATCGGCTTCCTCCCCGAGAACCCGTACTTTTACGACTACCTGACGGCGCGGGAGTTCCTCGATTTCTACGCGCGGCTGTTCGACATGTCGCCGCGACTGCGGCGACAGCGACCTGATTCTGGTGGACCTGGGCAAGGGGCGCAACCGCCTGGCCGGCTCGGCGCTCGCCCAGGTCTACAAGCAGGTCGGACACCGTCCGCCGGATCTCGATGATCCCGGGGCACTGCAAGCGTTTTTCGACACCGTGCAGGACCTCAACCAGGCCGATCTGCTGCTCGCCTACCATGACCGCTCCGATGGCGGCCTGTTCGCGACGCTGTGTGAAATGAGTTTCGCCGGCCACTGTGGCCTGGAGGTGCAACTGGACGAGCTGGGCGACGACCAGGTAGCGGCACTGTTTAGTGAGGAGCTGGGTGCCGTGCTGCAGGTGCGCCACTGCGATACCGACACCGTGCTGGAGACGCTGCGCGCGGCCGGGCTGCGGCGCCACAGCCACGTGATCGGCACGCTGCGTGACGACGATCGTATCCTGTTCACCTTCGCCGGCAGTCCGGTGCTGGCGCAGAAGCGCGCCGATCTGCAGCGCGCCTGGGCGCAGACCAGCTATCGCATGCAGGCGCTGCGCGACAATCCTGACTGCGCCGAACAGGAATACCGCGCGCTGCTGGACGGCGCCGATCCGGGGATCCGTCCGCAGCTGAGCTTCGATCCCGACGACAACCCGGTCGCCGCCATGATCGCCACCGGCGTGCGGCCGCGGGTAGCGATCCTGCGTGAGCAGGGCGTGAACGGTCAGGTGGAAATGGCAGCGGCTTTTGATGCCGCAGGTTTTGCCTGTCACGACGTGCACATGAGCGATGTCATCGCGGGCCGTACCGATTTGAGCGAATTCAGCGGACTGGTCGCCTGCGGCGGTTTTTCCTATGGCGATGTGCTGGGCGCGGGTCAGGGCTGGGCCAAATCGGTGCTCTTCAATGCGCGTGCCCGCGATGCGTTCAGCGCCTTCTTTGCGCGTCCCGACAGCTGGGGCCTGGGTGTGTGCAACGGCTGTCAGATGATGGCGGCGTTGCATGACCTGATTCCGGGCGCGGCACTGTGGCCGCGCTTCGTACGCAATACCTCGGAGCAGTTCGAGGCGCGCTTTTGCATGGTCGAGGTGCTGCCCAGTGCTTCACTGCTGCTGGACGGTATGGCGGGTTCACGGCTGCCGATTACGGTCGCCCACGGCGAAGGACGCGCGGCGTTCGAGCGCCCGGAGCTGGCGCAGCGCGCGCTTAACGAAAACGCCGTGGCGCTGCGCTACGTGGACAACTACGGGGCCGCCACCGAGCAGTATCCCTGCAACCCCAACGGTTCGCCGCTGGGCATTACCGGCCTGACCACACGGGACGGCCGTTTTACCATCATGATGCCGCATCCCGAGCGGGTGTTTCGCAGCGTGCAGAACTCCTGGCACCCGGGTGACTGGGGCGAGGACGGTCCCTGGCTGAGGATGTTCCGCAACGCCCGCAAATGGGTGGGCTGAGAAGCCGTCCGCAGCTGCCGCCACGCAGAATCGGCCACGGACGACACGGAAAGCACGGAATGCCTATTGTCGCCGCGCTATATTTCCCACGGTCCACCGGCGCTGAGGTTTGATGCGCTGTCTGTCTTTGCTAAGGAACTCAAGGCGGCCGCGCGAAAGGTATGGTCCTTTCCGTGTCGTCCGTACTTTCCGTGGCTGATCATTAACTCAAGCGCCGGTACTTGATACGGTGCGGCTGATCGGCGTCTTCACCGAGGCGGCGTTTGCGGTCGGCTTCGTAGTCGGCGTAGTTGCCTTCGAACCAGACCACCTGGCTGTCGCCTTCGAACGCCAGGATATGGGTGGCGATGCGGTCCAGGAACCAGCGATCGTGGGAGATGACCACCGCGCAGCCCGGGAAATCCAGCAGCGCCTCTTCCAGCGCGCGCAGGGTTTCCACGTCGAGGTCGTTGGTCGGTTCGTCGAGCAGCAGCAGGTTGCCGCCGCTCCTCAGGAGCTTGGCCAGGTGCACGCGGTTGCGTTCGCCACCCGACAGATCACCGACCCGTTTCTGCTGATCGCTGCCGGCGAAGTTGAAGCGCGCGACATAGGCGCGCGAGTTCACCGTGTACTTGCCCACGGTGATGATATCCTGGCCGTCGGAAATCTCTTCCCATACCGTCTTGTCGCCGTCCAGTGCGTCGCGGCTCTGGTCGACATAGGCGATCTGTACCGTTTCGCCGATGCGCAGCTCGCCGGTATCGACCGGCTCGTTGCCTGTCAGCATGCGGAACAGGGTAGTCTTGCCGGCACCGTTGGGCCCGATAATGCCGACAATGCCGCCCTGCGGCAGCTTGAAGCTGAGGTCGTCGATGAGCAGACGGTCGCCGAAACCCTTGCGGATGTGGTTGGCCTCGATGACCAGTTCACCCAGACGCGGACCCGGCGGGATATACAGTTCCTTGGTCTCGTTGCGCTTCTGCGCTTCCTGTGAGGCCAGTTCCTCGAAACGCGCCAGACGCGCCTTGCTCTTGGCATGCCGGCCCTTGGGATTGCTGCGCACCCATTCGAGTTCCGCTTTCATGGCTTTCTGGCGAGCGGTCTCGGTCTTTTCTTCCTGCTCCAGGCGTTGTTCCTTCTGCTCCAGCCAGGACGAATAGTTGCCCTGCCAGGGAATGCCGTGGCCACGATCGAGTTCCAGAATCCAGCCGGCGACATTGTCCAGGAAGTAGCGGTCGTGAGTAACGGCGACCACGGTGCCGGGATATTCGTCCAGGAAGTGCTCCAGCCAGGCGACGCTTTCCGCGTCCAGATGGTTGGTGGGCTCGTCGAGCAGCAACATGTCGGGTTTGGACAGCAGCAGCTTGCACAGCGCCACCCGGCGCTTCTCACCGCCGGACAGTGTCTTCACCTCGGCATCCCAGGGCGGCAGACGCAGGGCGTCGGCGGCGACCTCCAGGGTGCGCTCGAGGTTGTGGCCGTCGCTGGCCTGTAGCAGGTTTTCCAGCCTGGCCTGCTCGGCGGCCAGCGCATCGAAATCGGCGTCCGGTTCGGCGTAGGCCGCATAGACCTCATCCAGGCGCTTCTGGGCCTCGGTAAGGTCGGACAGCGCTTCTTCGACGTTGCCGCGCACGTCCTTCTTCTCGTCGAGCTGCGGCTCCTGCGGCAGGTAGCCTACCTTGATCCCGGCCTGCGGTCGGGCCTCGCCGTGGATGTCGGTATCGATGCCCGCCATGATGCGCAGCAGGGTGGATTTGCCGGAGCCGTTGAGCCCCAGCACACCGATCTTGGCGCCGGGGAAAAACGACAGGGAAATATTGCGCAGAATCTCGCGCTTGGGCGGCACCACCTTGCCGACCTGATTCATGGTGTAGACGTACTGGGCCATAGCGCTCTCACAGCCTGTGAACGAAAACCGGTAAGTATACAGGCTGCCGAACGCCCGGTCAGGTGATAACGGACCGCGTGACGCGCCCTGGACCTTGCTGTGGCCAGAGACCGCGCGGTCCGAATACGCTATGGTTGAGATCCTGATGGGTGCCGGAGGTGTCGTGTCGTCCAGTGCTGTTGCGGTGTACGTCGGTGAGGGGTTGGCCGCCTATGGGTTCGGTCACGGCCATCCCTTTGGCCCCGACCGCATGGATGTTTTCTGGCAACAGCTGGTCGCCTCCGGACTGGACCAGCGTGTCCGGGTGGGCGCACCGCGCCAGGCAGATGAGGCGCAGATCCTGCGTTTCCACACCGCGACTTATCTCGCCCGGGTCAAGGCCCAGTCAAAGAGCGGTGCCGGCTACCTCGACGCCGGCGACACGCCCGCCTTTGCGGGGGTCTACGAAGCCGCCGCGACGGTGGTCGGGACGGTGCTCGCCGCGCTGGACGAGGTCATGTCGGGCCGCTGCCGGCATGCCTTCGTGCCCATCGCCGGCCTGCACCACGCGCGTCGCGACGGCGCCGCCGGCTTCTGCGTATTCAACGACTGTGGCGTGGCCATCGAGACGCTGCGACACCAGTACGGTGTGCAGCGTGTCGCCTACGTCGATATCGACGCGCACCACGGCGACGGGGTGTTCTATGCCTTCGAAGACGACCCGGATCTGATTCTCGTCGACCTGCACGAAGATGGCCGCTATCTCTATCCCGGCACCGGTGTTGTCGACGAAACCGGCAGCGGCCCGGCGCGGGGAACCAAGCTGAATATTCCCATGCCGCCACAGGCCGGGGATGAAACCTTTTTCAAGGTATGGGAATCGGTCGAACGTTTCATCGACCAGGCAAAGCCCGAGTTCGTGCTGCTGCAGTGTGGCGCCGACAGCCTGGCGGGGGATCCCATCACCCATCTGCGGTATTCAGAGGCGGCCCACCGTCACGCTGCGCAGCGCCTCAAAATGCTGGCCGAGCGACATTGTCAGGGGCGCTTGCTGGCGCTGGGCGGAGGCGGTTACAACCGCCCCAATCTGGCCCGGGCCTGGACCGCCGTGGTGGAGGCTTTACTGGGCGAGAGCTCCTGAATCCAGTATCATTTGGCTTTTTTCAGCCTCGCTGGAGAAGTCGAATGTTCAGTCAAGACATGACCATCGCCGGATTTGACGACGAGCTCGCCGCAGCGATCGCCGGCGAAGTCAGACGCCAGGAAGAGCACATCGAGCTGATCGCCTCGGAGAACTATGCGAGTCCCCGGGTGCTGGAGGCGCAGGGGTCGGTGCTGACCAACAAGTACGCCGAGGGCTATCCGGCCAAGCGCTATTACGGCGGGTGCGAATTCGTCGATCAGGCGGAACAGCTGGCCATCGAGCGCGCCAGGCAGCTGTTCGGCGCCGATTACGCCAACGTGCAGCCGCATTCCGGTTCCCAGGCCAACGCTGCCGTGTACCTGGCGCTGTGCCAGCCCGGTGACACCATTCTGGGCATGAGCCTGGCCGACGGCGGTCACCTGACCCACGGCTCGAAAGTCAACTTCTCCGGCAAGACCTTCAAGGCGGTGCAGTACGGCGTGCATCCCGATACCGGCGAACTGGACTACGAACAGATGGACGCGCTGGCGCGCGAGCATAAGCCGAAAATGCTGGTGGCCGGTTTTTCCGCCTATTCGCGGGTGGTGGACTGGGCGCGTTGCCGGGAGATCGCCGATTCGGTGGGCGCCTATCTGTTCGTGGACATGGCGCACGTGGCGGGGCTGATCGCCACCGGCCACTACCCGAGCCCGGTGCAGATCGCCGATGTCACCACCACCACGACGCACAAGACATTGCGTGGACCGCGCGGCGGACTGATCCTGGCGAAGGCCAACCCGGATATCGAAAAGAAGCTGAATTCGGCCGTGTTTCCGGGCACCCAGGGCGGGCCACTGATGCACGTCATCGCCGCCAAGGCGGTGGCGTTCAAGGAGGCCTTGCAGCCCGACTTCAGCGCCTACCAGGGCCGGGTGCTGGCCAATGCGCGCGCCATGGCGCAGGTGTTCATGGAGCGCGGCTATAAGGTGGTGTCCGGCGGCACCGATGATCACCTGTTCCTGGTCGACCTGATCGACAAGGGCATCACCGGGAAGGACGCCGACGCCGCACTGGGTGCGGCCAACATCACCGTCAACAAGAATGCGGTGCCCAACGATCCCCAGTCGCCGTTTGTCACCAGCGGTATTCGCATCGGTACGCCGGCGGTCACCACGCGCGGCTTCGACACAGCGGAAGTCCGGGAACTGGCCGGCTGGATGTGCGACGTGCTGGACAATGTGCGGGATGGAGCCGTGATCGATCAGGTCAAGGCCAGGGTGCTGGATATCTGCGCGCGGTTCCCCGTCTACGGCTAGGCGGACGGCGGAGAGCAACAGCGCATGCGCTGCCCATACTGCGGAAGCATGGATACCAAGGTGATCGATTCGCGTCTGGCCGGGGAAGGGACCCAGGTGCGCCGGCGCCGCGAGTGTCTGGACTGCGGCGACCGCTTCACGACCTACGAAACCGCCGAACTGGTGATGCCGCGTATCGTCAAGAGCGACGGCACCCGCGAGCCGTTCAACCAGGACAAGCTGCTGACCGGCATTCTGCGCGCGCTGGAAAAGCGTCCGGTCGACACCGATAGCGTGGAAGCCGCGATCAGCCGCATTCAGCACCGCCTGCAGTCCTGCGGCGAACGCGAAATCGCTTCGCGGCTGCTGGGGGAATGGGTGATGCAGGAACTGCGCAACCTGGACCAGGTGGCCTACGTGCGTTTCGCCTCGGTGTACCGGAGTTTCCAGGACGTCAGCGAGTTCCGCGACGAAATCGAGCGCCTGGAGAGGCAGCCTTCGCCCGAGGAACGGCGCAATCAGATGCGGCTGCTTCCGGACGAAGAAGAGTCCGACGAAGCTTGACCGTCGCGTCCGTGCCAGCCGCGCATGATTGACCAGCACTACATGGCCCGGGCGATCCGCCTGGCTGCGCGCGGCATCTACACGACCCACCCGAACCCCAACGTGGGTTGCGTTTTGGTCAACGATGGAGCGGTGGTCGGCGAGGGTTGGCACCGTCAGGCTGGAGGTCCGCACGCCGAAGTGTTCGCCCTGCAGCAGGCCGGCCAGCGCGCGCGAGGCGCCACGGTGTACGTGACGCTGGAACCCTGCAGCCACCACGGACGCACGCCACCCTGCGCCGGCGCTCTGGTCGCTGCCGGCGTGGGCCGCGTCATGGTGGCCATGCAGGATCCGAATCCGCGCGTTGCGGGTTGCGGGATGCAGGGGCTCCGGGACGCCGGCATCGCCGTGCAGGCGGGACTGCTGGAAGACCAGGCGCGGGCGCTCAACCCCGGCTTTATTTCGCGCATGCAGCGCGGTCGCCCCTGGGTTCGGGTTAAACTGGCAGCCAGCCTGGACGGCCGTACCGCTATGGCATCCGGCGAGAGCAAGTGGATCAGCGGCGCCGCGGCGCGTCAGGATGTGCAGCGCCTGCGGGCACGCAGCTCAGCGATCGTGACCGGCATCGGCACCGTGCTCGCCGATGACCCGGCGCTGAACGTGCGGCTGGATACGCGGCAATTGTGTGGTGTTGAGCCGCTGCGTCAGCCGTTGCGGGTGGTGCTGGATCCCGATCTGGCCATGCCGGAGCAGGCGCAGATGCTGTCCCTGCCGGGTCAGACCCTGGTGTTCACCAGCGTAAGCGACCCGGCGCGGTACCGCGGCCTGCAGCAGCGCGGAGCCGAAGTGGCGCTGGTCGCCGCCGCTGCGGGCCAGCTGGATCTGGCGGCGGTGCTGGAGCAGCTCGCCGAGCGCGAGATCAATGAAGTACTCCTGGAGTGCGGCCCGACCCTGGCGGGAGCTTTTCTGCAGGCCGGACTGGTGGATGAATTGATCGTCTACCTGGCGCCGCACCTGATGGGCGCCGAGGCCCGCGGCCTGTTTCGGCTGCCCGGCCTGGAACGCATGCAGGACCGCGTTGCCCTGGAGTGGCTGGATGTGCGCCGGGTAGGCAGCGAGCTGCGCATCACCGCGCGGCCGGTCCAGGAGATTTTGCACCGCTGAGGACGCGAATGAAGACCTCTTTGATTTGTTGTGTCGGGGGTTCTGCTCGGATGCCAGGAAAACCAGGGGTGTGCTGGATTGTCTAGGGTTAACTGAAGTTGTTCTTGTTTACCCTTCGCGTGCTTTACGTCCTTTGCGTCCTTCGCGGTCAAACGATAAAGGTAGCGTAGTCGATGTTTACCGGAATCATTCAGGCGGTTGGTGAAGTCGCCGCATTGCAGCCCAAAGGCGAGGATCTGCGCCTGCGTATTCGCACCGGCAAGCTCGATCTGACCGATGTCGCGATCGGCGACAGTATCGCCACCAGCGGGGTGTGTCTGACCGCCATTGCGCTGCCGGGTGACGGTTTCTGGGCCGACGTGTCGGGCGAGACCCTGGCCTGTACCTGTATCGGCGCATTGCACGTGGGTGACCGCGTCAACCTGGAGAAGGCTCTGACGCTGTCCACCCCGCTGGGCGGACATCTGGTAAGCGGCCACGTGGACGGTATCGGCGAAGTCGTGTCGCGGCGCGAGGACGGCCGCTCGGTGCGCTTCTGCATGCGCGCGCCGGACCCGCTGGCGCGCTACATTGCTGCCAAGGGATCGGTGTGTGTCGATGGCATCAGTCTTACGGTTAACGCGGTTGCCGGGGCCGAGTTCGAGTTGAATATCGTGCCCCACACCCTGGCCGAGACCACCATGGGCGGATTCGGGCCGGGACGGTCATTTAACCTGGAAGTGGATATAATCGCCCGCTACCTCGAGCGACTGCTGAGCGGCGAACCGGCGGCGCATCGCGAGGCTCGTGGGGTCAGCGCGGACCTGCTCAAGCGTCACGGCTTCATGGGCGGCACGGACTGAACGGGCGGGGCGTGAGCAGTGCGGCAGCCGGTCATCCGGCGCAACAGACAGGCCAGATATGGAATTGAACAGCATCGAAGAGATCATTGAGGACATCCGCCAGGGCAAGATGGTTGTCATCATGGACGATGAAGACCGCGAAAACGAAGGCGACCTGCTGATGGCGGCCAGCCTGGTGCGGCCGCAGGATATCAACTTCATGGCCACCCACGGCCGCGGTCTGATCTGTCTCACTCTGACCCCGGAGCGTTGCCGCCAGCTGTCTCTGCCGCTGATGGTGTATGACAACCAGGCGCAGCTGGGCACGGCCTTCACTGTATCTATCGAGGCGGCCGAAGGGGTCACCACAGGCATCTCCGCTCACGACCGTGCGCACACGGTCCTGACCGCGGTCCAGCCCGATGCCAAGCCGCAGGACCTCGTGCAGCCGGGCCATATCTTCCCGCTCATGGCGCAGCCCGGCGGTGTCTTGACGCGCGCCGGTCACACCGAGGCCGGCTGCGACCTGGCGCGGCTGGCCGGCCTGGAGCCAGCCGCGGTGATCGTGGAGATCCTCAACGAGGATGGCACCATGGCGCGGCGTCCCGATCTGGAACGCTTCGCCGAGGAGCATGATTTGAAAGTCGGTACCATTGCCGACCTGATCCATTATCGTATCGCCAACGAAAAAAGTGTCGAGCGTGTCGCCGAGTGCGACCTGTCCACCGAGTACGGCGAGTTCCGTCTGCTGGCCTATCAGGATATCGTCCATGAGGGACTGCATTTGGCCCTGGTGCTGGGCGAGGTGAGCCCGGATGACCTTACGCTGGTGCGCGTGCAGGTGCAGAATACGCTCAGCGACCTGTTCGGTGCGCAGATGGAAGACACCGGCTGGCCGTTGCGCGATGCCATGCGGCGGGTGGCCGAACATGGTCGGGGTGTTATCGTGGTGCTGGGTCAGCACGAATCGCCCAAGGACCTGGTGCAACGCATCCAGAACTACAACCAACACAAGCAGAGCGGCGAGCCGCTGACCCGTGAAGTACGGCACGAGCTGCGCACCCACGGCATCGGCGCCCAGATTCTCAGTGACCTGGGGGTGCGACGCATGCGGGTGCTGAGCGCGCCCATGGTGGTGCACGGCCTGTCGGGTTTTGGTCTGGAAGTGGTCGAATATGTGGGCGGCGATGAGCCCGTCGGTGGCGAGGGCCGCGTGTCGCGCCGTGGCGGCGCGGACTAGCCGGGCGGCTGCCCCGACCGGTATCCAATGTAAGTGATGCGGAGTGTTGATACATGAGCGGCATACAGGAAATTGAAGGTAATCTGAGCATTCGCAGCGCGCGCATCGCGCTGCTGGTGTCCCGCTTTAACGGCTTCATTGTCGAAAGCCTGTTGAGTGGCGCGGTCGATACGCTGAAGCGCCACGGGGCGGAGGACCACGATCTGCAGATCGTGCGGGTGCCCGGGGCGTTCGAGATGCCGCTGGCGGCCAAGCGACTGGCGGCCAGCCAGCGCTACGAAGCCATCATCGCACTGGGTGCGGTGATTCGCGGCGGCACGCCGCATTTCGAGTATGTGGCCGGCGAATGCACCAAGGGGCTTGCGGGGGTGTCCATGCAGTACGATCTGCCAGTGGCGTTTGGCGTGCTGACGGTGGACAGCATCGAGCAGGCCATCGAGCGCGCCGGCACCAAGGCCGGCAACAAGGGCGCTGAAGCGGCCATGTCGGCGATCGAAATGATCAACGTGCTGCGCGAAATCGGCAAGTAAGCGCTTGAACAGTCCATCCAAAGTCCAGGCGGCGCACCGCACCCGCGCCAGACGCCTTGCCATGCAGGCGCTGTACCAGTGGGACTTGTCCGGTAGCGATCTGTCCGCCATCGAAGTGCAATTTCATGAGGACGAGGACTTTTCCAATGTGGACCGGGACTATTTCCATGAGCTGCTGCACCAGGTGCCGGCACGCCTGGATGAGGTAGAGGCGGCTTTCGTGTGCTACCTCGACCGGCCAGTGGACGAACTCGACCCGGTGGAACGCGCCGTGCTGAGGATGGCCGGCTACGAACTGCTGGTGCGCATCGACGTGCCCTATCGTGTGGTCATCAACGAGGCGGTCAATCTGGCCAAGAAGTTCGGTGCCGAGCAGGCCCACAAGTACATCAACGGCGTGCTGGATCAGGCAGCGCGCAGGCTGCGGCCGGCCGAGCACCCGCAGGGCCAGGGTGGCAGCGGCCAGCTGAAGAAGAATTAGTGCCGCGGGGTGGGGTGCGCACCTGGTCAGCGCCGATCAGGTTTCGCGGCCCCGCATCGCCTGCACCGCAGCGGACGCTCAGTAACCTGGCGGTTCCGATTCGACATGGCGATTTCCGAATTCGACATCATTGAACGGTTTTTCCGGCGGCCAGGCGGCAGTCGTGATGACGTGGTGCTGGG
>CBDTYI010000066.1:0-10780 GCA_965364565.1 uncultured Gammaproteobacteria bacterium
CATCCTGAAGTGCTGACCCGCGCCGGCGCCGAGGATGCCGACATGATTCTGGCGGTCACCAACAGCGATGAGACCAATATGATCGCCTGCCAGGTCGCCTATACGCTGTTTCATACCCCCATCAAGGTGGCGCGCGTGCGTTCCCAGGAGTACCTGCGCTATCCCAAGCTGTTCACCCAGGAAGCGCTTCCGGTGGATGTTCTCATCAGCCCGGAGCAGCTGGTGACCGATTACATACAGCGCCTTATCGAACAACCCGAGGCGCTCCAGGTGCTGGATTTCGCCGACGGGCGTGTCCAGCTGGTCGCGGTCAGGGCGGTGCGCGGCGGTCCGCTGGTCGGCCAGGAGCTGTCCGAGCTGCGTCAGCATATGCCGGGGGTCGAAGCGCGCGTGGCGGCTATATTCCGGCGCGGCAGTGCAATTCTGCCGGAAGGCAGCACGGTCATCGAAGCCAACGACGAGGTGTTCTTCATTGCGGCACGCAAGAACATCCGCGCGGTAACCAGCGAGCTGCGTAACCTCGACAAACCCGTCAAACGGGTCATTATTGCCGGCGGCGGCAATATAGGGCTGCGACTGGCCGAATCCATCGAGGGCAGGTACCAGGTCAAGCTTATCGATTGCAACCCGGAGACCACGCGGCGCTTGTCCGAGCTGCTCGGCAAGAGCATCGTGCTGCTCGGCGATGCCGCGGACGAAGAGCTGCTGCTGGAGGAGAACATCGAGAACACCGATGTGTTCTGCGCGCTCACCAACGACGAGGAGGCCAACATCCTGTCAGCCATGCTGGCCAAGCGGTTGGGAGCGCGCAAGGTCATGTCGCTGATCAACCGCCCGGCCTATGTAGACCTGGTGCAGAGCGAAGCCATCGATATCGCCGTGTCACCCCAGCAGGCGACCATCGGCAGTCTGCTTACCCATGTGCGGCGCGGCGACGTCGCGGCGGTTCATTCGCTGCGTCGCGGAGCGGCCGAGGCCATCGAAGCGGTGGCGCACGGGGACAACAAGACATCGAAAGTGGTCGGCAGGGCTGTCGAGGACCTGAGCCTGCCGCCCGGCACGACCATCGGCGCCATTGTGCGCGGCGAGGACGTCATTATCGCCCACCACGACACGGTGATCGAGAGCGAGGACCATGTCATCCTGTTCCTGGCCGACAAGCGTCACATTCCCGACGTCGAGCATCTATTTCAGGTCGGCGTTACCTTCTTCTAAACCGGTATGCGTTTCCATACCATTCAACGCATTCTGGGTCTGCTGCTGATGGTGTCGAGCGCCACCATGCTGCCGCCGCTGCTGCTCGCGTTGTGGTTCGGTGACGGCAGCGAGGGCGCCTTTTCCACCGCGCTGCTCAGCGTCCTGATCGCTGGCGCCCTGTTCTGGCTGCCGGTGCGAGGCCAGCACCGCGAGTTGCGGGTGCGGGACGGGTTCGTTGTGGTGGCGCTGTTCTGGACTGTGCTCGCAGTCGTGGGAGCGTTGCCGTTTGCGCTCGCTGAGCAGCTCCACATGAGTTTCACCGACGCCATGTTCGAATCCATGTCGGGCCTTACGACCACCGGTGCGACCGTGATTACCGGCATCGATCACCTGCCGAAATCCATACAGTTCTATCGCCAGGAGCTGCAGTGGCTGGGCGGCATGGGGATCATCGTGCTGGCAGTCGCCGTGCTGCCGATGCTGGGGATCGGTGGCATGCAGTTGTACCGGGCCGAAACTCCCGGACCGATGAAAGACAACAAGCTGACTCCGCGCATCACCGAAACTGCCAAAGCGCTGTGGTATATCTACCTCGGCCTGACGGTGAGCTGTGCGGTGGCCTACTGGTTCGTGGGGATGGATGTGTTCGATGCCATCGCACACAGTTTCTCGACGGTGGCGATAGGCGGCTTTTCGACCCACGATCTGAGCATTGGCTACTTCCAGAGTGAAGCCGTCGAAATGGTTGCCGTGGTGTTCATGCTGCTGGCCGGGGTCAATTTCTCGCTTCACTTTGTCGCCTGGCGCTCGGTCAATCCGCTCACCTATTTTCGGGATTCCGAGTTCAAGGCCTATATCACGGTGCTGGCTTTTGCCGCTGCTGTTACCGTGGCATACCTCTATCTCAGCGGCACCTTTGACCAGTTCAGTGATGCGCTGCACCACGGAGTGTTCCAGGCGGTTTCGATAGGCACCACGACCGGGTTTACCACTGCGGCGTATTTCCACTGGCCCGGGTTTCTCCCCGTGATGCTGCTGTTTACCAGCTTCATCGGCGGCTGCGCCGGCTCCACCGGGGGCGGCATGAAAGTGATCCGCTTCCTGCTGCTGTTCAAGCAGGGTATGCGGGAAATTACGCGGCTGGTGCATCCCAATGCACAGATTCCGGTCAAGGTTGGCGGCAAACCGATGCCGGAGCGGGTCATCGAAGCAGTGTGGGGCTTTTTTGCCATCTACGTGGTTTGTTTCACGGTCATGATGCTGATATTGCTGGCCACGGGTCTGGACCAGGTCACCGCCTTTTCGGCCGTCGCCGCCTGCCTCAATAACCTGGGTCCCGGTCTCGGGGACGTGGGGTTCCACTACGCCGACATTAATGTCACGGCCAAATGGGTGCTGAGCCTGGCCATGGTGCTCGGGCGTCTGGAGATTTTCACCCTGCTGGTGCTGTTGTCTCCGGCGTTCTGGCGGCGCTGATGGGATGTTCGCCGAACACCATGGACGTGCCCGGGTGGGCGCAATGGCTTGCGCAGGACGGTGACGGAACCTGGTGGGCCTACGAAGTCGAGCCGTTGCAGTTCCACCGGGGCTGGTACGAAAACGAGGTCGGGCGGCGTTTGCGCATCGGTGCCGGTGAGCCGAACCCCGATTGGGCCGACACGCTGAGGCGGATACCATGAGCATGATAGAGAATTTCGAAAAAATGCTGGCCGGCGGCCAGGACAGCGCGCTGCTGCGCTACAGTCTGGGCAGTGCGTACTACAAGGAAGGTCAGCTGGATCCCGCCATCGCCCATCTGGCCAGCGCGGTTGAGCAGGATCCCGGTTACTCGGCGGCCTGGAAGGCTTACGGCAAAGCGCTGGCGGACGCCGCGCGCCTCGATGAGGCCGCCCACGCCTACCGGCAGGGCATCGCCGTGGCAGAGAAGAACGGTGATATACAGGCTGCGAAGGAAATGCGGGTCTTTCTCAAGCGAGTCGAAAAAACACAATTATCAAAAGAATAGCTCTATTCTCGTGATAGAAAACCACAGTGAACGTGTTTTTCTGTGCTATTCGACTTACATATCAGCGTTATTCGGATTTGTCCGAATCAGTGGGAAAGTCTTTCTGAAAAGCGGTGCATTCTGCTCTATCTATGCCCATCAGCGGCCTCATTGCGCACAGAATTGACTTGAACAAGCCCGGGTTCTGTTTCTCTTCGGTACCCAACAGGTCTTTCATGTGCTGGCGCTGGGTGGGCATGGAGAAGCAGGCAGGGCAGCTTTCAGGGATTACCGGCAGGCCCGCGGCCTGCGCGAAATCGCGGGTCTGCCTTTCCCGCACATAAACCAGCGGGCGAATCACCCTCAGATCGCCTGCGCTGACGGTGTAGTGCGCTTTCATGGTCTTGAGTTGCCCGCCGTGAAATGCCGACATGAGGAAACTTTCGGCCAGATCGTCCAGGTGCTGGGCGAGCGCCAGCACATTGTAGCCTTCCTGGCGCGCGGTGGAGTACATCACGCCGCGCTTCATGCGCGCGCACCAGCTGCAGTAGGAGTCGCCGGACAGGTGTTCTTTGGCGCGCTCCAGAATCGGTTCCTCGCGGTAGAAATAGGGAATGTCGAGTTGCTGCAGCAGTGGCTTCAGCGTCGCGGGATTGAAGCCGGCAACGAGGGGATCTACTGTGATCGCACCGAGGTCGAACCTGATCGGCGCATGTTTTTGCAACTGGTGCAGGATGTACAGCAACGACAGGGAATCTTTGCCGCCCGACAAACCGAGCAGAATCCGGTCCTGCTCGCGGATCATGGCGTAGTCTGCGATCGCCCGCCCCACCGGGCGCATCAGTCGTTTGGGTAGCTTCGCCATCGGGCCCGTTCCTTGCTAGTCTTTGCTGGTACCGCCGGGAACTATACTGGTTCCGGTTACCGAATGGAGGCCCCGACATTGCAGGAAGTGAAGACGATTTCACCCCAGGAAGCCTGGCAAGTAATGCAGAAAGAGCCGCGCGCCGTCATGATCGATGTGCGCTCGGACATGGAGTTCCTGTTTGTCGGACACCCCGTCGGCGCCATTCATATCCCATGGATCGACTATCCGGACTGGAGGCTGAATCCGGATTTTGTCACCGAAGTGCGCAAGCTGGTGCTGGGCGGGGTCTGCCATGAAAAGCCCAATTCCGGCGTGCCGATTCTGTTGATTTGTCGCAGTGGAAAACGCTCCTTGGAGGCCGGTAATCTCCTTGTAAAAGAAGGATTTTGTGACGTGCACAACGTGGCCGAGGGGTTCGAGGGCGAACTGGACGAGAAACATCACAGAAGTACCCAGGGCGGCTGGCGGTTTCACGGCCTGCCCTGGGAGCAGTGTTGACCGCTGGAAACCGGTGGCGGGCATTTGCTGCCAATAGTTTGACCCTGAAAAAATCCGTTCATATAATGTTGCGCTAGGTATCACCCCCTGCCGCTCTGTCCAGGGTACCCGCCTGTCCCGCCGAACTCTGTCAGGATCGGGGCGCCGGTGCCATCATACCGCGGGGTATGGGTGTGGCCCTGACTTTCAGGCACATCTTGGGTTTCACACAACTGGCCGTAATGAACGGTCGGAAGGAGTTAAAGTATGTCGACTACGGCCGAAGGTATGAACGCAGCGCAGATGGACGAGTGGCTGAACAAGAAGCTGGATGAGGTGCTGCCCGGCAAGATAAAGGAAATCGAAGAGGCCAGAACTCCGTCCATGGCGATCATCGCTACCAAGGGTACCCTCGACTGGGCCTACCCGCCCTTCATTCTCGCGTCGACCGCGGCCGCGCTGGGCTGGGACACCTCGATTTTCTTCACCTTCTACGGCCTGCTGCTGCTGAAGAAGGAAATACCCTGCGAGGTCAGCCCGTTGGGGAATCCGGCCATGCCGATGAAGATGCCGTTCGGCCCCAAGTGGTTCCAGGACTTCAGCTGGCCGATGCCGAACCTGCTGATGGCGGGCGTGCCGGGTTTTGAAAAAGTCGCCACCGGCCTGATGAAGAAGACTTTCAAGAACAAGGGTGTCGCCACGGTCGAGGAACTGCGCGAGCTGTGTATCGAGGCCGAGGTGAAAATGTTCGCCTGCCAGATGACGGTGGACGTGTTCGGTTTCAGCCACAGCGAATTCATCGACGGCGTGGACTACGTGGGCGCGACTTACTTCCTGCCCATGGGCAAGGAAGCGGACGTCTGCCTGTTCATTTGATAACCAGGCCCTGACTGGAAAAAGGCGTGCCTTGCACGCCTTTTTTTATGCCAGAATGCGCAGCATGCGAACCCTGTACCCTGCCATCGAGCCGTATGTCCGGCATACGCTTGCAGTCGATGCGCCGCACCGGATCCATGTCCAGGAATGCGGCAATCCCCACGGTATCCCGGTGCTGTTCGTACACGGTGGCCCGGGCGGCGGCTGTGCACCTTACCACCGGCAGTATTTCGACCCGCAACGCTATCGCATCGTTCTGTTCGACCAGCGTGGCTGCGGGCGCTCGGTCCCCCATGCCGAGCTGGAAGCGAACACCACGCCGGCCCTGCTGGCGGACATGGAACGGATTCGCGAACAGCTGGGTATCGAGCGCTGGCTCCTGTTCGGCGGGTCCTGGGGCTCTACCCTCAGTCTGATTTACAGCGAAACCTTTCCGGATCGCGTGCTTGGCCTGGTATTGCGGGGTATCTTCCTGTGCCGGCGCGCGGACATTCACTGGTTCTATCAGGATGGTGCCTCGAAGCTGTTTCCGGACTACTGGGGGGACTTCATCGCTCCCATCGCGCCCGCCCGCCGCGACGACATGGTCGGTGCCTATTACGAGCTGCTCACCGGTGACGACGAGGTGAATCGCCTCGCCGCCGCGCGCGCCTGGTCGGTCTGGGAGGCGCGCACCTCGACGCTGCGCAGCAATCCAGCCCTGGTCAAGCAGTTCGCTAATCCGCATTTCGCGCTCGGCATGGCGCGTCTTGAATGCCATTACTTCGTCAATCAATGTTTCATCGAACCCAACCAGATTATCGACCAGGCGGCACGGCTGCGGCACATTCCGGGCGTTATCGTTCAGGGCCGCTATGATGTGGTCTGCCCCATGGATCAGGCCTATGCCCTGCACCAGGCCTGGCCGCAAGCCCGTATGGAAATTATCGACGCGGCCGGTCACTCCGCCGCTGAGCCCGGTATTGCCGACGCGCTGGTGCGCGCCACCGACGCCTTTGCCGCCAAACTGACATGATCGCCTTGTTGCAGCGCGTATGCCAGGCTTCGGTCGAGGTGGACGGGCGCAGCGTCGGCGCCATCGCCAGCGGCCTGCTGGTTTTCGTGGGTATCGAAAGAGGCGACGCTGCCGTGCAGGCTGAGCGATTGCTCGAGCGCGTGTTGGGCTACCGTGTCTTCGAGGACGACCAGGGGCGCATGAACCGCGCCCTGGTGGACGTGCGGGGGGGGCTGCTGCTGGTGCCTCAGTTCACCCTGGCGGCCGATACCCGCAAGGGCACGCGTCCCAGCTTCACACCCGCGGCGCCACCCGCCGAGGGCAAGCGCTGGTTCGACTATCTGGTCTGCGCCGCGCGCGAATCCCATACACCGGTTGCCAGCGGCGTATTCGGCGCCCATATGAAGGTCGCACTGGTCAACGACGGACCGGTGACCTTCTGGCTGCAGGTGGCTTAACCTGCATTGCTCACCGGGCGGGGTGCAGCTTACTTGTGGCCCTTGATGCGCTCGCAGGGTTTCTGAAAGTAGCAGGTCAGCGCGCAGGTGCTCGAGGTCAGCAGCCAGAACAGAAAGAATCCGATGCTGTAGGCTCCGGTGCGACTGACCTCGAGGTATCCGGCCAGCGTCACCAGTTCAACCGGATCGAACACGGTGAAAAACGCAGCGGTGGCAATACCGGATGTGATGAAGGATGGCCACAGCACTGCAATGACGCGCTGGATAACCGGTATATCTGCCATCTTCTCCTCTTTTAGCGTATTACTGCTGACCTTCATTCCGGTGTCCCCCGTCAGCTGGTTTTTGTTTGCGCATCAGGGTGGTTACCGCGCGACATTGCGTCGTCGGGGCGACACCCAGCTGCAATACTAGCGAGTTCCCGGCAGGCAAGTCCAGCCGGACTGCGCGCCTCAGGCGTCTGGCGTCAGATTGGCCTGGAACGCGCCGTCGCTGGTGATGCGGGCGCGGATTTCCCATGCCTTGTCGGCAGGCTCCAGGCGCAGATACCAGGTTCCGGGGGAAAGCCCGGCCGTTTCACTCGCATAACGACCCTCACCGACGCGCTGCAGGGTGAGCTGCCGGTCGAGTTCGGGACGCGTCGAATGGACGATGTGCAGGTTCAAAGTATCCTCGGTGACCGGCACGGCGCTGCTCAGGCTCAAGGTCAACAGCGCACCGTCATGGCGCAGCAAACCGCGCAGCGCGATCCGCGCGGCATTCGCCTGGCGCTGCTTCTGCTGATTAATGGCAAGTCCCTCTTTGTAGTAGTCGTCGACTACCAGCGCATTGGGACTGTTGACGGCAAGAACGATGGTGATGATGCCGCCAACCACTGCGCTTGCGGGCAGCGAAATCAGCAGCCAGGGCCAGCCCTGCTTGTACCAGGGCTCGATATCGTGAGTGGTCGGTGTCATTCGGGACATCGGTTTACCTCAGAACGGGACCGAGAAAACGGGCTTTCTCGGTGCGTGACAAATCGGGGTCGCTTTCCGCAACGATGCTGAACTTGATTTCGCTGGCGGCGCGTTCCAGTACCACCGGGTCAACCCGCACAGAGACGGGCAGGCCCAACACTTCACCGGCCGCGACGGCGACAACGGGGTCCTTCATCACCAGCTGCAGACCTTCGGCTCCGCTCACCGTCAGCCGGTAGCGGTGGTCCTGCTTGTCCATGTTGATGATTTTCAGCGTATAGACGTTTTCCACCAGGCCGTCGGCGGTTTCGCGATACAGGCTGTTGCGGTCACGGATAATGTCCAGCTCCAGCGGCGTGCGCTGGGTAATGGCATACACCAGCCCGAAGGTCAGCAGACCCAGAAGAATGCTGTACATGATGGTGCGCGGTCGTGCCACGTGGGTAGACACGCCCTGCATGGCATTCTCGGTGGTGTAACGCACCAGGCCCCTGGGGTAGCCCATCTTGTCCATGACCTGGTCACAGACGTCCACGCAGGCTGCACAGCCGATACACTGGTACTGAAGGCCTTCCCGGATATCGATGCCGGTCGGGCACACCTGTACGCACAGCGTGCAGTCGATGCAGTCGCCCAGGCCGGCCTGGCTGAGGTCGGTGCCGCGTTTGCGTGAGCCGCGTGGCTCGCCGCGCCCCTCATCATAGGAAATGATCAGGGTGTCTTTGTCGAACATCGCGCTCTGGAAGCGGGCATACGGGCACATGTAGATGCACACCTGCTCGCGCATCCAGCCGGCGTTGCCGTAGGTGGCGAAGCCGTAGAAGAACACCCAGAAGGTTTCCCAGGGGCCCAGCGAAAAGTTCAGCATTGAAAAAGTGAGTTCCCGGATCGGCGTGAAATAGCCGACGAAAGTAAACCCGGTGTACAGCGAGAATACGATCCAGATGAAATGTTTGGTCGCCTTGAGGCGGAATTTTTCCGCTGTCATGCTGCCCTTGTCACGCTTGATCTGCTGGTTGCGGCTCCCCTCCACCATGCGTTCGATCCACAGGAACACGTCGGTCCAGACGGTCTGGGGGCAGGCGTAGCCGCACCACAGCCGGCCGGCCAGAGCGGTGAAGAAGAACAGTGACAGGGCCGCAATGACCAGCAGCCAGGCAAAATAGAAGAAATCCTGCGGCCAGAAAGTCAGGCCGAAAATGTAGAACTTGCGTGCCGGCAGGTCGAAAAGCACCGCCTGGTGTCCGTCCCAGGACAACCAGGCGGTACCATAGAACAAACCCAGCAGGACGACCACACCCAGCAGCCGCAGGCTGCGGAAAATGCCATGCACTTCGCGCGGATAGATTTTTTCGCGCTTGGCATAGATCTCCGCCTCTGCGGAGTCCTTGGGGGACTCCGCAGCAGCTGCCTGTAGGCGGGGCGTCTGGTCACCTGGCATGGGTACCTGCTGTTATTTGGAAAGACTGTACACATAGGTTGCCAGCAGGTGCGACTTGTCTTCGCCCAGAAAGTCGCGGTGCGCCGGCATGCGGCCGTTACGGCCCTCGACGATGGTCTGGCGAATCACCCCCGGGGAGCCCCCGTACAGCCAGATGTCATCGGTCAGATTGGGCGCACCCAGCGCCGTGTTGCCGGTGCCGTCGGCGCCGTGGCAGGCGGCACAGTAGGTGGCGTAGTGTTTCTGCCCCGCTGCTGCCTTGCCGGCGTCCGCATCCCGGCCACTCAGGGTCAGGACATAGGCGGTGACCTCATCCACGCCCTGGTCCTGCAGCACCGCCTGCCAGGCCGGCATCACGCCGCTGCGGCCGTCCAGGATACTGGTCTTGATGGCAGCCGGATCGCTGCCGTACAGCCAGTCACCATCGCGCAGGTTGGGAAAGCCCGGGCCACCGCCGGCATCCGATCCGTGGCAGCTGGCGCAGTAGTTGACGTACAGGCGCTGACCGATTTTCAGCGCGTCCTCGTCGGCTACCAGGGCCTCAATGGGCTGGGCGGCGAACTGGGCGAACAGCGGTCCGTACTTCTGGTCCGCCGCCTGCATTTCCTCGTCGTACTGGTTCTGGTGCGTCCATCCCAGCACGCCTTTCCAGGTGCCGAGCGCGGGATAGAGCACGAAATACACCAGCCCGAACACCAGGGTGATGTGAAACAGCCACAACCACCAGCGTGGCAGCGGGTTATTGTACTCGGCCAGGTCTTCGTCCCAGGTGTGGCCGGTTACGTCGCCGGTGGCCGCCTCGCCGGGTCGTTTCTTCGACGACCAGGCGATCAGCCACCAGCAGGCGAACACATTCGCCAGGGTGAGAACGATAATCCAGATATTCCAGAAATTGCTCGTGAAGGTGAATTCATTCATGGTGACCACCTTTGCTTTGTTGGTCGATGTCCTCGTCCGCGAACGGCAGGTTCGCGGCCTCATCAAAGGCGCGCTTACGCTTGCCGCTCCAGGCCCAGACCCAGACAGCGATGAAGGCAATCAGCGCCAGAGCGGTGGCGATTCCGCGCAGTGTGTTGATATCCATACCGCTTACCTCCGCGACGCCAGGGCGGTGCCGAGGTTCTGCAGATAGGCCACCAGCGCATCCAGCTCGCTCTTGCCATTCACTGCCGCACCGGCGCCGGCGATGTCCTCATCGCTGTACGGCACCCCCAGAGTACGCATGACCTCCATCTTCTTCGGGGTCAGCTCACCATCCAGGGTGTTCTCCGCCAGCCATGGGAAACCGGGCATGTTGGATTCCGGTACCACGTCGCGCGGATTGATCAGGTGCACGCGGTGCCAGTCGTCGCTGTAGCGCCCGCCGACCCGGGCCAGATCCGGACCGGTGCGCTTGGAGCCCCACTGGAACGGGTGATCGTAGACGAACTCGCCGGCCACCGAGTAGTGGCCGTAACGCTCGGTTTCGGCGCGAAACGGCCGGATCATCTGCGAGTGACACACATAGCACCCTTCGCGGATATAGACAT
>CBDTYI010000067.1:0-10764 GCA_965364565.1 uncultured Gammaproteobacteria bacterium
ACCGCGCAGTGGCTGCACGCGCACCAGGTTCAGGCTGGTCGGCACGAACAGGCTGTGCACATACTCGGCGAACTTGAGCATCTGCACACCTGAAACCGAAATTTCCCCGGCGCGGCGCAGCATATTGAACAGACTGATGCGGAAATAGCGCGCGAAACGCTCGTTGATCATCTCCAGCGTGGGCATACGCCCACGCACAATGCGGTCCTGGCTGGCAAAGTCATAGCCCTGGATTTCTCCCTCAGGAACCTCGTCATCGGTTCCTGTCTCGACCTCGCCACCGGATACCCCGTGCAGCAGCGCGTCGATTTCATCCTGGGAAAGCAGATCGTTCACTGATGCACCCTATTGCATGACGAAGCTGGTGAAGAACACATTCTCGACACCGGGGCTGCCGGTTTCGCGCTTCAGCACTTTCTGCACTTCGGAAAGGGTTTCGTCGCGCAGTTTTTCCTTGCCATCGCGGGTATTCAGTGCCTGGGGATCCTGGCTGCTGAACAGCATGACCAGGTTGTTGCGAATCGCCGGCCGGTGTTCTTTGATCGAATCGGCCACCGCCGGGTCACGGGTACCGAGCTCGACCGATACCTGCAGAAAGCGGACATCGGTATCGGTACCGGAATTGAAGTTCACCACGAAGGGGGGATCCAGCGGCACGTAACTCAGCGGCGCCTTGGGCCGGTTCGACGTGGTCGCGCTGCTCTTGTCGGCCTTGTCTTCGGCTGCTGCCTGCTCGTCCACCGCTGGCGGGTCACCGGATAGCACTCCGGTCAGTGCCAGCGTCGCCGCTCCGGATATACCCAGCAGCAGCACCACCCCTGCGATGATGACGAGCAGTTTGGATTTGGACTTCGGGGTCCCCTGTTCCGCGCCGTCTACGTCCAGATCCAGATCGTCTTCTTGTGCCATTTGCCAATCCCCGGTTTGGTTTCAACTAGGGTTAGCAAGACATATGCCACGCAGAACCAGTATAAAATATGCCTGTAAAACAGCTTGATATGATTATTTTTCGCCCAGGCGACGAAGTTTTGACTCATTCCTCACGGGCGGATCGCCGGAACCTTGGCTGCAGCAGCCTGCGCCGCGGACGCTGCGCCCGGCGTGCAGACTCGCCGTCCTGCACCACACGCATGCGTGGAGCGAGTCGGCAATCGGCGCCGCGCGCGAAGGTCAGAACCGCTCAGCGGCTGCACGCCGTCAGTGCGGCAGATGGGACAACCATTCCCGAAACACGGCGTCCGGCAACGGTTCACTGATATGAAAGCCCTGCACCAGATCACACCCCAGCTCCCGGAGCTGCTGGCGCACCGCTTCACCTTCCACACCTTCGGCGACCACCTGGCAGTCGAGATTGTGGGCCAACTCAATGATGGAGCGCACAATCGCTACGTCCTTGGGATTGTTCGCCATGCCCTGCAGAAACGACTGGTCGATTTTCAGCGTATCGATAGGCAGGCTTTTCAGGTACGAAAGCGAAGAATAACCGGTACCGAAGTCATCGATGGCGATGGAAACGCCCAGTGCGTTAAGCCTGCTGAGGGTGTGCGCCGCTTCCTCGAGATCTGCCATCAGGGTGCCTTCGGTAATCTCGACTTCCAGGTAGGAGCCCTCCACGCCGGCCTGTTGCAACGCTTCTTCGATTCTGCTCACCAGCCCCGGCGACTGGAAAGAACGCGCCGACACATTGATGGAGATTGACATCGGGGCACTGCCCGACCAGTGCTTGCTCTGCTCGAGCGCGGTGTGCAGCACCCAGTCGGTGATCGGCGAAATCATGCCAAGCTGCTCGGCAACGGGAATGAAACGCTTCGGTAACACCAGGCCCTGCTGCGGATGCTTCCAGCGCAGCAACGCCTCGGCACCGCGGATCTGGCCGCTGGCAAGATCCACCTTGGGCTGGTAGTACAATTCGAATTCCTGCCGCTCCAGGGCGCCGTGCAGCTGACCTGAAAACTGCAGATGCTCGCTGGCAGATTCCGCCGCTTCAGACTCGTAGAATAAATATGGCACGGCGTTCCATTTGGCTCTATACATGGCGCTGTCGGCATGACTGGCAAGCGTGTGCGCTTCCTCGCCGTGCTGCGGATACACGGCAATACCGATTGTGGTGCTCAGACACAGGTCTTTGTTCTGGTACGAGAAGGGTGCAGCGAGCGAAGTGATGACTTCGCGCACCACGCGCTCAGCGGCTTTTTCGGCATCCTGGACCATGGGTAACACTATGCCGAATTCATCTCCTCCGAGACGCGCCAGGGTATCGCTGTCGCGCAACACTTTCTGCAGCCGCTGCCCGATCTGGTTCAACAACTGGTCGCCGGCCTGGTGCCCGAGCGAGTCGTTGTACATCTTGAACTGGTTGATATCCAGCACCATCACCGCCACCGAGGCGCCCGGGTTGCGGCGCGCAACCGCCAGCGCGGAGCCAAGACGGTCATACCAGAGGGTACGGTTGGGGAGCCCGGTTACCTCGTCCTGGGTGGATAGCTGTTCGAGACGCTCCCGGTCGCTGTGCATTTCCGTTACGTCTTCCATCATGCAGTGAACACGCAACACCCGTCCGCGACGGTTCGCCATCGGATAGAACGCCATGCGGAACCAGCGTTCTCCGTTATCCTGTGGCGCAAGCCGCACTTCCAGCTGCACCGGCTCACCGTCAATCACCTGTTGCCAGGCAGTCAGCACGCGTTGGCGTTCCGAGCCCGGGATCCGGTACAGACAGGGTATCGGGGCATCCAGCGGTTCGCTGCAAAACGCGCGAGTGCCGGGACTCGCATAGCTGATCCGGTTGGTTTCGATATCCACAGTCCAGAGCAGCTGGGGTATGTTGCTGAGCAGTTGGCCGGCGAGGTTCTGCTCGAAACCGAGCTCGTCACGCTGATCGGTCAGCTGTTCGACGGCCGCGCGCCAGTAGGCTTCACTGGTAATCGCGAGATCGCGGAATACCATTTTGACCAGCGCCGATTCGAGGGCATCGCGGTCATCGTGCTCGATCTGAGGATTCGTTGCGATAAGACCCTGAAGGTGTTCCAGGAACAGGCGATAGGCGCCAATCGACCAGACCGGTTTGACGCCCAGACGAAAATGCGACCTCCCCAGTTCTTCGCTGCGTGCCGTCGCCTTATCGTCGATCTCGCCGTTCAGCAGGTCCAGCTGGTGCTGCAGGTGGCCACGCACGAGCTCGCCAATGTTGCCACCCTGGCGCTCATAGGCATACATGACATCGGCGATGTCGGGATTATCGAAAAGGTAGTTATAGGTGGTTTCGGCGAACCCCGCCGCACCCTGCACGAGAATATCCCGGTAGCGGGCCAGCCGCGCGCTGTCTTCAGCGGTCAACTGAAGAACGTAGTTGAATTCTTTACCGACGATGGGGTGCGGCGCTTTCTTGCGGGCACCGGGTCTCTCCTCCTTCGTCCGCCTGCGCTTTTTGGTGGGTGTTGGCATCGCCAAATCCAGCATTGTTATAGTTGTCAAATAACGTTAGCACAGGGAGATGGCTAAATACAATCAATCTGTTAGCGGCGGGTCGCGCGGGGTGCTCCGGCCCTGGCATAACAATGTCTTTAATTCGAAGCAGTTAGGCAAACAGGTCCAGGCGCCCTGTAATTCGGAGGCTGGCAACAGGGGTTTCCAGCAGTGTTTCGCTGCCCTCCTCGCCGCCGCCGGCGAAGCGCTTCCAGGCCGGTGGTTCGCGCCCTTCCGGCGCAGCTTGCTGATGCGCAAGCGACTGGCCGGAAACGTCCACGTTGACCAATTGCACGCCGGCAGATTCGAACATATCACGCAGCCGCGGCAACGCGGCCTCCAGGGCGTCCCGGACTACAGCGTGGGCGGACGTGAACTGGATGCTGGCCTGATCGTGCTGCATCTGGATGCGCACTTCCATGGGCCCCAAATGGGCGGGATTGAGCTTGATCTGGGCGCCTTGCAGGCGCTGCCCCATGAGCCACTGAATGCGTTCGCCAAGGGCCTGATCCCAGTTCGCCTGCTGGAAAGGCACCTGCACGCTCACGCTCGGAAGCGCACTGCTGCCGGCAGCGCCGGGGGGCTGCAATGCCGTCGGGGACGCTGCTGCGCTGAGGGGATCCGAGCCCGTCAGCGCGCCCTGCAGCGCCGGTCTGGGACCCCCTCCGGGTTGTTTGAAGGCGGCCAGCAGCGCCAGCATTTCGGTGCTGCGGTGCCCGGCTTCGGCCGCTGGCTGATAGACGGGCTCAAGAAATTTCGCCGCCCCCAGACCCTGCTGCTCGCGACCGCCCTCGGCAGGCAGCTTGCCGCGCTCACCGGCAGCGCCCTCGGCGAGTCGCAGTTGCTCAGGCAGCTGTGGCAGGCGCCTGACCGGCGCCCCGGACGCCCCACCCTGAGCCGCGGGGATATCCCGGTACACGGCACCCAGCGCCACCATGTCCACGGTTACGGCGCTCGCCTGCTCTGCACCCCCCGTGACCAGCTGCTGCAGGAGCTGCTGTATGCGATCGGCCGCCAGGCGGCCGGCGTCGGTTCCGGACTCCTGCAGGCGCGCAACGATGTTTTCCAGAAGTTTGCGCGGGTCGCTGCCGGTCGCAGCCGCGGCGTCGATCACCTGCTGCAGTAGCGGCAACGGGTTGCCGTCTTGCGGCAAAGCGTGCAGCCGTTTAAGGAGGTCCTGGTCCGCGGTTCCGGGCGCCGGTTCAGCAGCGACTGTTCCGGGCACCGCCCCGTAGGCCTGGCCCAGGACCTGGCCAAAGCCTGCCAAAGATTCGTTACCACACTGATTTAGCTCAACATTTACAGAGCTTCCCGGATCAAGTCCGTGCCCCCCTGAGACTGCCGGCAATGTCGCTAAGGATGGAGTCATCCCAGAGCTCCTGACGCTATCGAGTTCGATTACAACTCAGTAGAGCAATGCGCGTGCCAGCTTCAGTCATCGAAGCTGCGACACGCGCGCTCGTCGAGTTCCTGTTGTTCCTTGCGCTCCTGCTGCTTGCGCTCCTGCTGGCGATAACGTTCCAGGACTTTGTCGATTGCCTGACTGTGGCTGTGCGTTGCCAGCCATTGCTGGCGAGTCTGCTCGTGGCGGGCCGAACACTGGGCAATAATGGCCTCCTGCTGTTGAATCGCTTGATTGAGCCGGCCAAGGAACGCCCGGTATTCCTGTATGCGGAACGCGTCGAGCCCGGCGCCGCCGCTGCTTTCAAACGCTTTTGCATATTCATCACGGTAGGCGCGCAGTTCCTGCAGCTTGGTCTGTTGCGCATCGAGATACTGCTGGCTTTCGCCGAGCTTCCTTACCGCGTCCTGCTCGCGGTTATGCGCAAGGTGCTGGACAGATTGCATGCGTTTGGAGCGCGTCATGGGATACAAGACCATTTACCTTTCTACATCTTCACGTCGAAACACCGCTCATGTGCGGTTCGGCACCGGCGTCGGCACCCGGGACGGCACCGAGCGCGGCCGCCAGGCCAGCCAGGCTGTCATTCCAGCCCTGCTGTTCACGCATGTCTTGCTGCAGGAATGCGCTCAGGCGCGGGTACATGGCAATCGCTTCGTCAATGCGCGAATCGCTGCCGCGCTGGTAGGCGCCGACACTGATGAGGTCTCTGTTCTGACGATAACTGGAGTACACCTGCTTGAAGCGCCGTGCCGCGCGTTCATGCTCTGGCGCCACGATGTCCACCATCACACGGCTGATCGACGCCTCTACGTCGATAGCTGGATAATGTCCGGCGTCGGCCAGCTCGCGTGACAGTACGACATGCCCGTCGAGAATGGCGCGTGCCGCGTCCGCAATCGGATCGTTCTGATCGTCGCCTTCAGCCAGCACGGTATAGAACGCAGTGATGGAACCTCCACGATCACCGGTGCCGGCGCGCTCCACCAGCTGCGGCAACTTGGCGAACACTGACGGCGGGTAACCCTTGGTGGCGGGTGGCTCCCCGATAGCGAGCGCGATTTCACGCTGCGCCTGGGCAAAGCGGGTCAGAGAATCCATCAGCAGCAGTACCTGTTTGCCCTGGTCCCTGAAATACTCCGCGACGCTGGTCGCCAGCATCGCCCCGTGCATGCGCATCAGCGGCGAGTTGTCTGCCGGTGTTGCCACCACGACCGCGCGCGACAGGCCCTCCTCGCCGAGAATATTCTGAACGAACTCCTTGACCTCGCGACCACGCTCACCGATCAACCCCACCACGATGACGTCGGCATTGGTGTAGCGCGTCATCATCCCGAGCAATACACTCTTACCGACGCCGCTGCCGGCGAACAGGCCCATGCGTTGCCCCCGGCCCACGCTCAGCAGGGCGTTGATGGCGCGGACCCCTACGTCAAGAGGTTCTTGGATCGGCGCCCGCGCCAACGGGTTGATGGGGCGCCCGGTCAGAGCCACGCGGCGCTCGGCCTGTATCGGTCCACGCCCGTCGAGCGGCTGGCCGGCACCATCCAGCACGCGGCCCAGCAGCTGCGGACCGACCGGAACATCGCACACGCTGTGGGTCGGCACCACCTTCGCATTAGGACCCAGCCCCTGCAGCTCCCCGATTGGCATCAGGTACAGTCTGTCGTCGTGAAATCCGACCACCTCTGCTTCTACCGGCTCGGCGCGCGCCGACTCGATTACACAGCGGCCGCCGATAGCCGCCTGGCAACCCACGGCCTCCAGCGTCAAGCCGACCATGCGGGTCAGCTTGCCGGCCACTACCAGCGGCAGGTCCTCGCCAGCGCGCTGCAGATAAGGCGCCAGTCGCTGTTTCCACAACGGGTTACGGTTCGTGTCGAGCATCAGTCTTCGGTACCGTCGGTACTTCTCATTCCGCCCAGCGTGTTCGCGATCACGGCATTCAGACGCGACTCGACCGTTGCGTCGATCTGTGAGGTCTCCGTCAAGACCCGGCACCCCCCACGGCTTTGCACCGGATCCTCGACAACCCGGATCGCATGGTCACTTTCCTGCAGCGACAGCATTTCGCGGATCATTGCGGCGTCTTCCGGATTCAACGCCAGGCGCACATCACGCGCGCCTACCGGCAGCGCGGCCAACGCCTCCCGCACCACGCCTACTACCTGGGCCGGATCCGCTTTCAGCTCCCGTCGCACCAGCTGCCGCGCGACCAGCATCGCCAGCTGTACCAGTTGCTGTTCAACGGATTCATCCAGTTGCTCAAAAGGCCTGGCCAGGCTTCGCATCGCATCGTCGAGCAGTTGAAGCCGCTGCATGAATTCCTGACCACCGGCCTCACGGCCCTGCTTGAGACCCTGCTCAAACCCTTCGCGGCGCGCTTGATTGTGGATTTCCTCGAGCTCGCGGGCCGTCATCGGTCGCCTGCCGACATCCGCCCCGGAGCGTACTTCCGGCACCGGCCACGCCTGGCAGTCAGCAATATCTTCGCTGCGGATAACCTTAGACAAACTGCTCGGCCCCTTTGCCGCCCAGTGCCAGCTCACCCGAGTCGGCCATGCGACGGGCAATCGCCAGGATTTCCTTCTGCGCGCCTTCGACCTCGCTCAGGCGCACCGGCCCCTTGTTTTCCAGGTCATCACGCATCATCTCGGCGGCACGCTTGGACATGTTGGTGAAGATCTTCTCCTTCATCGCTTCATCCGCACCCTTGAGCGCGAGAATCAGCGTTTCGGAGGACACTTCGCGCAACAGCGACTGAATGCCGCGATCGTCCACGTCGATTAGATTATCGAACACGAACATCAGGTCCTGGATCTGCTGGCCGAGTTCGGCGTCTACATCCTTTATCGCGTCGATGATCTCGCCTTCCAGCGAGCTGTCGACAAAATTGAGGATGTCGGCTGCAGCCTTCACGCCCCCGACGCTGGAAGACTGCACGTTCTGGTTGCCCGCGAACTGGCGCTCCAGAATTTCATCCAGCTCCTGCAACGCCGACGGCTGAACACCATCCAGGGTCGCGATTCGCAGCAGCACATCATGCCGGGTTCGCTCGGGAAAGAACTTGATAATCTCGGCCGCGTGATCGTTGTCCAGATAAGACAGCACGATGGCCTGAATCTGCGGATGTTCCAGTCGAATGAGCTCGGCCACGGCGCGCGCGTCCATCCACTTCAACGCTTCCAGCCCCTTGGTGCTGCTGCCGAGCAGAATGCGGTCCATCAGGCCTTTGGCCTTATCTTCGCCCAGCGCTTCAACCATGACCGTGCGGATGAACTCCTCGGAGCCGACGCCGAGCGCGGTTTGCTCTTCGACCGAACTGGAAAAACTCTCCAGCACGTGCATCACCTGGTCGCGCGGCACGTTGGTCATACTCGCCATGGCCGAACCCACCTTCTGCACCTCTTTCGGCCCCATATGCTTGAGAACCTCGGTGGCACTTTCCTCACCGAGCGTCAGAAGCAGCACCGCGGCCCGGGCGGTTCCACCCAGTTTTGCTTTCTGCTCAGCCATCTTCGGCCACCCAGTTCTTCACCACCTGCGCCACCCGTTTCGGGTCTTCCTTGACTACCCCGCGCGCGGTATTCAGCTGCTGCTCGTAGCCCATTCCGGGCGCCTGCAGCTGCGCCTGGCGCGGGTTTGCACCTGACAGGCTGAGTTGATCCTCGCCGCCACCCGCCCCGGTATCGGTAGCGCCGGCGCCCGCTGGCACCAATGCGGCGCTGCGCATGGATTGCGCTCCTTTTTCCGCCAGACTACGCATCACCGGTTTCAAGACACCGAACACCACAATCAGAAGTCCGATTGCACCCACCGCCTGTTTGGCAACGTCCCAGATCCAGGGCTGTTCCATCAGCGACGGTTCGGGCACAGCCTCCGGCTCGGGCAGCGGCACAAAAGAGGAATTGATAACATTTACCGAGTCGCCACGCTGGACTTCAAACCCCACCGCCTCCTTGACCAGGGTCGTGAAACGGGTCAGCTCATCGTCAGCCCAGGGTTTGCTTACCAGTTCGCCCGCGTCGCTCAGTTCCTGTTTGTTGTCGATGACGACAGCGATCGAGAGCCGACGGATGTTTCCCGTCGCCAGCTTGGTATGGCTGATGGTCTTGTCGAGTTCGTAATTGCGTACACTGCGCTTGCTGGTGTTGCGCGGAACCGCGGATTCGGCCCCATCGGCTGCTGCACGCGCCGCATTGGGGTCCCGCAGAACCCCGGCTTCCGGTGGCTGATTGGAAAGCGCGCCCGGCACCCCGGAGGGCCCGGCAGCATTGATCGACCGGTCCTCGCTCACCTGCTCACTGCGCAGCGCCGGCAGGTCGGGATTGTAGGTTTCCTGGGTCCGTTCGGTGACCGTAAAATCCAGGTCTGCATTGACCGTGGCACGCACACGCCCGGCGCCCACGATCGGTTCCAGCAACTCCCGAATACGGTCCGAATAGTTCAGTTCGAGCTTACTCTTGTAGGAAAACTGCCCGGAGGTGTGCCCCAGACCGTTGTTGGTCTCACCGCTGCTCAAGAGGTTGCCGCGCTGGTCTACAACGGTCACGTTTTCCGGCATCAGGTGCGGCACACTCGAAGAAACGAGATGCACGATGGCCGCGATCTGTTCATCGTCGAGGCTGCGCCCGGAGTACAGATCAACCATCACCGATGCGGTAGGCTCGGCACGGTCACGCAGAAACACTGAGCGCTTCGGAATTGCCAGATGCACTCGCGCACTGTCGACGTTGCGCAAGGTAGCGATGGTTCTGCTCAGCTCACCCTCGAGAGCACGCTGAAAACGGGCTGTCTCGATGAACTGACTGGTACCGAAACCCTGCTCTTTCTGCAGCATCTCGAAGCCCATCGCGTTGCCCTCCGGCAGCCCCTCCTTGGCGAGCTGCATGCGGGCCGTGTGCAGATCACTGCCGGGCACCATCACGGCCCCGTTCGACTGGTCTACCTCGAATTTGATGCCGGACTTCTGCAACGCTTCGATGACCTCACCCGCGTCTTTGCTGCTGAGGTTGCCATACAGCAGCGTATAGCTCGGCTTCTGCGACCACAGCACCACGGCTACGCCGAGCGCCACACTGGCCGCCAGACCTATCATAAGACCAAGCTGGCGCAATGCGGGCAGGCGCTGAAATCCTTCTACTGTTTCTGCTTTAACAAGTGCCATGGTTCTTCTCTGTCAACGATCAGACCTGCATGCTCATAACGTCCTGGTAGGCGCTGACCAGGCGATTACGAACCTCGGTCATCGCCTGGAATGCAACACCGGCTTTCTGCAAGGCAACCATGACTTGCGCCACATCAACGTTCGGGTCGCCGGCACTGAGGGCGGTCGACAGCCTGGTTGCCGACTGCTGCATCTCATTGACCTGATCGACCGACTGTTTCAACAGCGACGCAAAATCAGCGTCGCTCTTCTGTACCGTTCCAGCTTCGATTGCACCGCCCTGCGCAACGGACGCAAGCCGCCGCATTTCCGCCAACACTTGATCGACATTACTGATGGTACTCATAAGTCATCCCCCTCTAGACCGGAATTGAAATACCCTGTTCACGCATACGCGCCAACTTGTAGCGCAGCGTGCGCGGGCTGATACCGAGGCGTTCGGCTGCCGCCTTGCGGCTACCGTTGTCGGCACGCAAAGCATCCAGAATCAGTTCACACTCGCGCGACTTCAGGTCACCCCCGAGACTTTCCGGTGGATGTATTGCGGGAGGCTGCTGATCAGGCGACGGCGCAGCGGCGAGTGGAACGTCCGATTCGAAGCAAAGGTCGGCCACTTCGATCTGGTCGCCGCACAGCAATATGAGAGCACGCTGGATGACGTTATCCAGTTCCCGCACATTGCCCGCCCAGCGATGCTCCAGTAGCGCCTGCTGGGCCTGCTTCGACAGAT
>CBDTYI010000068.1:0-10714 GCA_965364565.1 uncultured Gammaproteobacteria bacterium
CGGTGAGATCGTGGGCGCGCTGCCGGAACTGTCGGCGGCGCAGGTGCGCGCTGCGTTGGCAGTCGGACGGCGGCCGCGCGCCACTATCCGCGATCTGGATCCCCTCGACCCGGCGCGTGGCGTGCGGGTGCGCGTCGCTTTCGAACCTCCTGCGGGAGAGGACGGGCGACCGCTGGTCAGCCACCACGCCACTGCACCGCATTCGCTGTTGTAATGCGAACCAGGCGGCGGGACTGCCGGCCTCAGAGCGGCAATGAATGCGCCAGCTGTTGCAGCGACACCGGTTTGCCGCAGGCGAACCCCTGGATCAGGTCGAAATCGAGCTGCCGACAGACTGCCAGCTCACCGCTGTGCGAAACGCCTTCGGCAAGGGCGCGCGTCTGCCCCTTTTTCACCAGGGTGACCAGCAGGCCGATCATCTCCTGGCGGTTGCGGGGCAGCTTGTCCAGGTCACGAATCAGCGAGATGTCGAACTTCACCGCGTAGGGGGGAACATTGAGCAGTTCCAGCAGGCGTGCCTGACCGGCACCGAAGTCGTCGTACGCCAGACCGACGTCCATGTGCTGCAGGGCACGGTTCAGGCTGTCCAATGTGACCTGGTTGGTAACCGCCTGTTCGTGTATCTCCAGCACCAGCGGGAGCCGGGGATGTCGTTCGCGCAGCGCCTGCAGCGAGCGGATCAGGCGGGCGCAGTCATTCAGTTCCCTGGGGTGGGTATTCATGAACAGGGGCACGCCTGAAAAGCTCGAATCCGCCCAGGCCGCGACACCGACAGCGCGTATCGTTTCGCTCAGCTCCACGGCGCGTCCCAGGCCCTCGGCCAGCGCAAACAACGGTTCGGGCAACTCGGACAAGTCCGGATGACAGCCGCGCCCCAGCAGCTCCAGACCGGTCACGTGCTTCTCGCGGGCGGAAACGATGGGCTGAAACAGGGGCTTGATCAAGCTGTGCTGCAACAGCTGTTCGAACTGCGGGGCACCGATCGGCATGCGGTCGATGTTCTGGCCCGGCGCGACGAAGCTGGTGCGGGTGACATCGGAGAGCGGTTCCGGCTGTACAGGCGCCGCTTCCTGTCTCAGGCGGAACTCGACATCGGCAAAGCGCAGCACATCACCGCAACGCAACGCGCGGCATCCGCTGAGCTGATCGTGGTTGACGAAAGTGCCGTTCTTGCTGCCCAGATCCTGCAGCATCAGACGCCCATCCTGCCGGACGAACTGGGCATGCTGGCGCGATACATTGTCCGAGCGCAGCGTGACGGCCAGCTCGGGTTGTCTGCCGACCAGCGCCGGAAAGCGGTTCAACGGCACGCGGTAAACGGTTTCGCCGTCAGCCAGGTAGCCTTCCAGATACCAACCGCGCATAGGCACCCTCCGCGGTCAAGAATTGCAATGCCACAGTTCTTATCAGTGTAGACCCGGGGCGGCAGCCCGCCACGCCGTTGGCGGCTGGCGTCACACCAGAGACAAAAAACGCTGCACCGGTCGGCCTGGGGGCGATTCAGCGCGAGCAGACCGGAGTCCGCGGGCGGGGCTCAGTATCGATACGCCTGCTTGATGCGCTGCGGCGTGAGAATCCCGTACACCCGCTTGATGCCCGGGGCGGTGATACGGGCGACGTACAGGGCTTCGGCACCGGACTCGCGCAGGTATTCGTGGGCTTCCTGCAGGCTCGCCTGCATGTCGATCTCGGCCGCCTGCAGGCGCTGTGCCGGCAGTTCGCGCAGGTCGAACTGCAGCTTGTCCTCGGCGTCTTTGAGGGCGTGAACCAGGTCCAGTGCAGGCAGCAGGAACGCCGCCTGCTCGGGGTCACGCACCAGGATCCACTGCGGATCCTTGCCCAGCTCGCTTTCCGCCCGGTCACGATCCACCTGACGGGGCAGGGTGACAAAGGTCCTGTCCATGACCGCGGTAACGCCCACCCGGCGCAGCGACTGGGTGATGGGGTCGTTGCGGTAGTCGAGTCCCAGCTGGCGCATCAATGCCTGAAACACCGACTCCCGACCGGTAAACAGGCCCGCGGTGATAGTGGCGGTCACCACCGCCAGCATGCCGGGCAGTATGACGTTGGAACGGCCCGAGAGCTCCAGCACAGCGACCAGGCCCGCCAGCGGCGCCTGCAGAATCGCGGCCATCATGGCGCCCATGCCGGTGAGAGCGTAGAGGGCTACTGCCTCCGAGTCAGTGATACCCAGCCACTCACCCAGTAGCGCAAACAGCGCGCCGGCGGCCGCGCCGATCACCAGCGATGGACCAATGATGCCGGCCGGGATGCCGGCGCCGACGCAGGCGATGCTGGCGAGCAGCTTGAACAGCACCAGCAGTAACAGCAGTTGGATCCCGTACAGACCGTACAGAGTGTCAGTGATGGTCTGGTCGCCGACCCCCATCACCTGGGGCACCAGCAGGCCGCATACGCCGACCACTGCCCCGGCGAGGCCGAAATTGAGCCACACCGGCGTGCGCTGCGCCTGCCGGGATAGCCAGTTGACCCCCAGTACAAAGGCGGCACCGAGCAGCCCGATGGCGATGCCGGCGACCATGATGTACGGCAGCTCGAGGAGCGAGCCGAGGGTCACCTCGGGTACGGTGAACGCCAACTGATGACCGAACACCCAGCGGGTCAGCATGGTGGCGCTCACCGTGGCGAGAATGACCGGGGCGAATCCGGCCACGGTGTATTCCATCATCAGCACTTCCATGGCGAACGCTACTCCGGCCAGCGGCGTATTGAACGAGGCGGCAATGCCGGCGGCCGCGCCGCAGGCTGCGGTCACCCTCAGGCTGTTGTGTGGCAGGCGCAAGCCCTGCGCGGGCAGGTTGCTGCTGGCCGCACCGAGATGCGCGCTCGGACCTTCGCGGCCGATCGAGTGCCCGCAGGCGATAGCGATGGCCCCGCCCACGAACTGCGCCAACGCATTGCGCCACGGCAGGTTTCCCTGGTGATAGGCCAGTCGTTCCAGGATGTGCAGTATGCCGACGCGGCGGTCGGGGGCCGCCAGAAAGGCAAACAGGATGCCGATCGTCAGACCACCCGCGAGCGGCAGCAGCAAGCGGAAGTGGGGCGCCAGAAGCTGGTAATTGCCGCTTTCTGCGCCCGGCGTCAGTGCGCCGTGCAGCCACTGCACCAGCAGGCGGAACACGATAATGGTCATGCCCGCAAGCACGCCGGCCACAATGCCGAGCAGGGCCAGCTGGGGCACGGCATCGTGGCGTGCGACACTCATGCGGTACGCATCGATCAGTTTGCTCAGGCTGCCGGGCATGCAGTCTCCGGGTGTCGAAGTGGCGTGTAAACGGGCCAATACCCGTGCATCATAACGGTTAAGCGCGGGGGCGGGGAAACCGCAGCGCGGTTATTGTGACCGGACGTCTGTCTCGGCAGGCTGTGGGGTGCGCAGGGAGAAACCACGACCATGAACGAGAATGATCTGCAGCGCCTGCTCAAGGCGCTGTCGTTTGCAGCGGCCCGCCACAAGAACCAGCGTCGCAGGGACAGCGACGCCTCCCCGTATATCAACCACCCCATTGCCCTGGCGAGTATTCTCTGCAACGAGGGTCAGGTGACCGATATCGAGGTGATCTGTGCGGCGCTGCTGCACGATACCCTGGAAGATACCGACACCAGCGCCGATGAGTTGCAGGCTCTGTTTGGCCGGCAGGTTTGCGACATCGTCATGCAAGTTACCGATGACAAGTCCTTGCCCAAGGCCGAGCGCAAGCGCCTGCAGGTCGAACACGCCGCCGGTATCAGCGCGCCGGCCAAACTGGTAAAGCTGGCGGACAAGATCAGCAACCTGCGCGACGTGGCCGACTGCCCGCCGCCGGACTGGAATCTGCAGCGGCGCCAGGCGTATTTTGACTGGGGCCGCGAGGTGGTCGATCAGCTGCGCGGCGTTCACCCGCGGTTGGAGGCGGTGTTCGATGTCGCCTACGCCCGCCGGCCGCGCTGAGGGGCCGCCGCGCGCTCGGCACGGCGCAGTATTTTCGCTACTATTCAGTGCCACGAGCGGTGCTTCCGGTTTCGTCCCCCGGCCTGTAGCGTGCCGCCAGGGTTGGATCTGAGCAGGCGAAGATCGATTCGGGGCCAAACTACGGCAATCAAACGGCGCAGTGGGCGGGTGAACAGTATGAGTTTCAACAGAATGCTTCGGCCTGCAGGCGTTTGGCGCCGCGAGCTGCGTGGGATCGCCGAGCCCGCCTTGACGGACGTGTCAGTGAAGCGGTGATGAAAGATCCTGTCCTGTGGGTATTCGTGCTGGCGCTCGCCCTGGTCGGTGCGGGTGTGTATTACTTCCAGTACCAACCTGAGACACCCCAAACGGCGCCTCAGACGGTGCCGCAACCCGCGCCGCCGGTTGATGTCGCCGAGGCCCCTGCGGCGCGCTATCCCATCCCCGAAACGCCGCCGTCGCCGCCGGCCGCGGAACCCGGTGCGGCGCCCGAGGCGGAGGGGCAACCGCCCGCCGAGCAAGCCCCACCGCTACCGCAGCTGAATGACAGCGATGCGCTGGTGCACGGGGAACTGGCACGTCTGTTTCCCGGGCAGCGGATCGCGGAACAGTTGAACCTGGATAGCATCGTGCGTCGTTTCGCCGTCACCGTGGACAACCTGCCGGGCCCCAAATTGCCACGCAAACAATTGTCCACCCGGCCGGTTCCAGGGCGCTTCGGAGTGAGCGGGGAAGGGGATACGCTCTATCTGAGTCCCGGAAATTTTTCCCGGTACACGGCGTTCGTGCAGCTGATTGAAAGCGTCAGCACCGAACGGCTGGTGTCGCTGTATGTAGGACTCTACCCGCTGTTCCAGCAGGCCTACGAAGAATTGGGATACCCTTCAGGATATTTCAACGACCGGTTGATAGACGTCATCGACCACATGCTGGAAGCCCCGGAGATCGATGGACCGGTGCGGCTGGTGCGGCCGAAGGTGTTGTATCAGTTCGCTGACCCGCAACTCGAGGCGCTGTCCGCCGGTCAGAAAGTCCTGATCCGGGTGGGGCCCGATAACGCGTCCCGTCTCAAGGCAAAGCTGCGTGAGCTGCGCGCGGCACTCAGTCGGGTGAGCCGCTCGGGGCGACAATGACGGTCGCGTCGCCGCCGGGCACCGGCGCCCTCCAGCCACCCCGGACGCGGCCGCTTCCGGCACCCGAGTCGGCGGCTACATTCGCCAGCGCGGCTGCTCCGGCAGCACCAGGCCTTCGCGCATCCGGGTCGATCCATCGTCGATGTGGCTGCCGCGCCGGTTGCCCTCATCCGAGTCTTCCGGTGTGTTCCAACGATCTGTGGCAAAGGCGTGGCGCAGTATCAGGTGCTCGCGCATGAGCCTCTGCAGTACCGCCTGTGAATGGGAGCTGGTGTCTCCGGTTCCGGCGGCGTGGCTGCAAGCGGGCCATGCCAGCGCGGACGGGGCGGTCGCCAGGCTGGCTGCTACGGCGCCCAACGCAACAGCGAGTGCTCTCATAGCGTTCATCTTGCTCTCCTCCACTAACCGTTCGATTGATACAGTAGTTGTACAGACTGGATCTGTCAAGCTTAAAAAGTAGACAATATATGGACAGCCTGTCCGGGCTCGGGTAAGCTCTGCAGGAGCCATGCGGGCACGGATTGCGCGTATCTCTTATCCGCTGGACCGGGCTGTCGGGACGTGCACAGTGCGGTGCAACAGCGTTGTTGACCGGGCGGCTTTCTCCCGGCTGGAGTAACACCATGAGCAAGACGTCCAGCGTGCCGCGTAACCGAATGTCCCGCTTTGCGCGTCTGGGTGGCATGGCCGGGGGAATTGCCGGCGGCATGATCGCTGAGGGCGTGCGCCAGCTGTCGCGCGGCAACCTGCCCAGTCCCGCCGACCTGGTGCTGACGCCCGCCAACGCGCGTCGCGTCGCGGAACAGCTCGCCAACCTGCGCGGTGCCGCAATGAAGCTGGGCCAGCTGTTGTCCATGGACAGCGGTGCGCTGTTGCCACCGGAGCTCGCCCAGATCCTGGCCCGTCTGCGGGCCGACGCCAGACCGATGCCCATGAGCCAGCTGGTCGCGGCGCTGGAGCAGAGCTGGGGAGGGGACTGGGAAAAAGGCTTTCGGCGCTTTTCCTTCACACCGCTGGCGGCCGCGTCCATCGGCCAGGTGCATTCAGCGGTGACCGGCGACGGGCGGCATCTGGCGCTCAAGGTCCAGTATCCGGGCATTCGCGCGAGTATCGACAGCGACGTCGACAACGTCGCGACACTGCTGCGTGTGACGCGCCTGCTGCCGAGGGAGCTGGAAATTTCCCCGCTGCTGGAAGAAGCCAAGCGTCAGTTGCACCAGGAAGCAGACTACCTGCAGGAGGCCGAGCACCTGGAGCGCTTCGGCGGATTGCTGGAGGACACACCCGCGTTTGAACTACCCAAGGTGGACCGGGAATACACCCGCGCCGACATCCTGGCCATGACCCACCTGGATGGCCAGCCCGTCGAAACCCTGGCGGGCGCCGACCAGGCGACACGGGACAGGGTCGCCGCTCTGTTGCTGGAGCTGGTGTTCCGCGAGCTGTTCGAGTTCGGCCTGATCCAGACCGATCCGAACTTCGCCAATTTTCTGTACTGCGGCGATTCGGCCCGATTGGGACTGCTGGATTTCGGTGCCACCCGCAGCCTCTCCGATGGGGTCACGGACGGCTACCGCAGCCTGCTGGCGGCGGCGGTGCGGGAAGACCGGCAGGCGATGGCCGAGAGCGCGCGGGACATAGGTTATTTCAGAGAAGCGATTCACGCGGATCAGCGCGAAGCGGTGATCGACCTGTTCCTGCAGGTGACGGAGCCGGCGCGCTTGCGGGGGCGTTATGATTTCGGCAGCAGCGATCTGCCGCAGCGCATCCGCGACGCCGGACTGGCGCTCAGCTTCGAGCGGGGCTACTGGCACACGCCGCCGGCCGACGTGCTGTTCATCCACCGCAAGCTGGCCGGGCTGTACCTGCTGGCCGCCCGGCTGCGCGCCCGCGTCGATGTCAATTCGATACTGCAGCGCTTCCTCAGCCCCTGAGGCCGCTGCCCTGTAGCGGCGGCAGGCGCAGGTTGGAGAATGCCGGTCGGGTGGCGCACAATGTTGTTATGAGTATGCGGCAAGGCTTTGATCATGACACGGTGGCTGGTTTGCAATGCCGGTTGTTGCGCGGGTGAAATCGCTGTTCTGGTGGCTGCCGTTCGGGCGTGTCCCCGAAATCAGCGCCTTTGAACTGAACCAGCGCCTGCGGGCAGAACGCGCCCCGCAGATCATCGACGTGCGCAGCCACACGGAATGGCGGCGCAGTCACATTGCCGGGGCGGTCAACGTACCCATCCAGGAGCTCAGGCGGCGTCTCCCCGCGCTGCAAATCGATCCCCAGCGGCAGGTCGTCGCGATCTGCCTGAGTGCTCACCGCAGCATACCGGCCGTGCGCCTGCTGCAGGCGCGTGGCTTCGACCGTGCCGTGCAACTGCAGGGCGGCATGCTGGCGTGGTGGCGCGAGGAATTTCCCGCCGAACGCGACAGCGGCAGCGCTTAGAAGGGGCGGGCCGCTGCGGTGCGCGGGCCGCGCAGAATCCCGGTTCCGCACTTGTACGCGCGGCCGCCGGACCGCGATAATAAGCTTGACTTCACTAAAACAAATTCGACGGCGCCGATGCCGCAACCATCCGCGCGCAGGAGGAGCACCACCGATGTCCGATTCCATCAAGTTCACGCTCGGCGAGCAGGATATACCGAAGTTCTGGTACAACATCGCAGCAGACCTGCCGTCTGCGCTGCCGCCGGTGCTGCACCCCGGCACCAGACAGCCGATCGGCCCCGACGACCTGGCACCGATTTTCCCCATGGCGGTAATCCAGCAGGAGGTCAGCCAGGAGCGTGAAATCGAGATCCCCGAACCGGTGCGTGACGTGTACCGGCAGTGGCGCCCGACACCGCTGTACCGTGCCCGCCGCCTGGAAAAAGCCCTCGATACTCCGGCGCGCATCTACTACAAGTACGAAGGCACCAGCCCCGCCGGCAGCCACAAACCCAACACCGCCATCCCGCAGGCGTTCTACAACAGGCAGGAGGGCGTGAAACGCATCACCACCGAGACCGGTGCCGGCCAGTGGGGCTCGGCCCTTTCGATCGCCGGTGCGTTTTTCGGCGTTGAAGTGGAAGTGTTCATGGTCAAGGTGAGCTTTGAGCAGAAGCCCTACCGCCGCACCTTCATGGAGAGCTTCGGCGCCAGCTGTATCGCCAGTCCCAGCGAGCTGACCGAATCCGGCCGCGCCGTTCTCAAAGAGCATCCCGACAGCACCGGCAGCCTCGGCATTGCCATCAGCGAGGCGGTGGAGCGGGCCGTGCAGCGCGACGACAGCAAGTATGCGCTCGGCAGTGTGCTCAACCATGTGCTGCTGCACCAGACCGTGATAGGGCAGGAAGCGCGCCGCCAGTTCGAACTCGCCGACGACTACCCCGACATCGTGGTCGGTTGTACCGGCGGGGGCAGCAACTTTGCCGGTATCGCCTTCCCGTTTCTGGGCGAGCGGCTGCGCGGCGGTGGCGACATCGAATTCGTCGCGGTGGAACCGGCCGCCTGTCCTTCACTGACCCAGGGTAAGTATGCCTATGACTTTGGCGACACTGCGCACCTGACGCCGCTGGTGAAAATGCACACCCTGGGTTCCACCTACGTGCCGCCGGGTTTCCACGCTGGCGGCCTGCGCTACCACGGCATGGCGCCCATGCTGAGTCATATCACCGACCTGGGTTACATCAAACCGCGCGCCTACCAGCAGCTGGGCTGCTTCGCCGCCGGTCTGCAGTTCGCACAGGCCGAAGGCATACTGCCTGCCCCGGAAGCCAACCACGCCGTGAAAGGCGCCATCGACGAAGCGCTGCGCTGCAAGGAGGAGGGGGTCAGCCGCTGCATTCTGTTCAACTTGTGCGGGCATGGCCACTTCGACATGCAGGCCTACCGGGACTACATGGACGGCAAGCTGCTCGACCAGGAATACGACGAGAGCGAGATCGCCATGGCGCTGGCGGGTCTGCCGTCGGTAGCCTGACCGGCTCGCCGGTAGCTTGCTGCGGGAGGGGCGCATCGGTCCCTCCCGCACCGTTAACAGTCAGTAATACCTGCACCACCTGCCCACTTGCCACGCCTGTCGAATTGCAGATCGGCGCCACTGTGCCGCTAATAGCTGTAGTCAGGGACTATCTGAAAATTCAGGGAACAGAGCTTATATGCACTACGACGTCATCGACGCACGCATCTCGCCTTCCGGTCACCTGGAAGTGCTTTCCAAGGTCGAAGTCAACAAGCTGCTGGACAAGAGCCAGGGCGGTCTCTACAAGCTGTTTCGAAACTGTGCGCTGGCGGTGCTCAACAGCGGTAATTACCTGGACGACGGCAAGGAACTGCTGGAGCGCTACCGGTCCTTCGATATACGCATCGTCCAGGAGGAGCGTGGTATCAAGCTGGAGGTCAAGGGCGCGCCGGCGCAGGCCTTCGTCGACGGCAAGATGATCAAGGGCATCAACGAACACCTGTTCGCGGTGTTGCGCGACGTAATCTACGTCAGCGACGAGATCAACGACAACCCGAACTTCGATCTGGACACCTCGGCAGGCGTTACCAACGCCGTGTTCCATATCCTGCGCAATGCCGGCATCCTGCGCCCGGGCACCAACCCTAAACAGGTGGTGTGCTGGGGCGGGCATTCCATCAGCCGCGAGGAATACGACTACAGCAAGGAAGTCGGTTACCAGATGGGCCTGCGCGGCCTCGATATCTGCACCGGCTGTGGCCCGGGCGCCATGAAGGGACCTATGAAGGGCGCCGCCATCGGTCACGCCAAGCAGCGCATTCACGACGGGCAATATCTCGGTGTCACCGAACCCGGGATTATTGCCGCCGAATCGCCCAACCCGATTGTCAATGACCTGGTCATACTGCCGGATATCGAGAAGCGCCTGGAGGCTTTCGTGCGCACCGGCCACGGCATCGTGGTGTTTCCCGGCGGCGTCGGAACCGCCGAAGAGATTCTCTATCTGCTCGGTGTATTGCTGCACCCGGACAACGCCGAAATCCCGTTTCCGCTGATTTTCACCGGGCCCGAGAGCGCCCAGGACTACTTTCGGCAGATCGACCAGTTCATCGCGGATACCTTGGGCAAGGAAGTGCAGAAGCTCTACCAGATCATTGTCAATGATCCGGTGCGCGTGGCGCAGGAGGCGCAGGCAGGGATCAAGGCAGTACGCGAATTCCGCAAAGTGCGCGACGACGCCTACTACTTCAACTGGCTGTTGCAGATCGACGCTGCCTTTCAGAAACCCTTCATGCCGACCCACGAAAACATGAGTAATCTGGAACTGCACAAACACCAGGATCGCCATTTGCTGGCGGCCAATCTGCGGCGGCTGTTTTCGGGGGTGGTGGCCGGCAACGTGAAGGACGAAGGTATTCGTGCCATTGAGCAGCTCGGCCATTTCGAAATTCGTGGCGAACCCGGCATCGTGGGCCCGATGGACGCTCTATTGACTTCGTTCGTGGCGCAGAACCGCATGAAGTTGCCCGGTAAAACCTACCAGCCCTGTTACCGCATCATCCGCTGAAAGTGCCCGCCACAGGCGCCGGCATTCCCTGGCCGCTCATCACAGCGCGGCCAGGACTGCCGGTGCCGATCTGGTACCGCGTTGCCCGCCAAGCGGGCACGCGGGTCACAGCGGTGACGGGGTCAGGA
>CBDTYI010000069.1:0-10670 GCA_965364565.1 uncultured Gammaproteobacteria bacterium
GGCGGTCACGGCGCCTTGATCTGCGCGCTGAAGAATCCCGGTGTTTATCGCTCGGTATCGGCTTTCGCGCCGATCTGCAACCCGGTGGTGTGCGGCTGGGGCCAGGGCTGTTTCGGGGCCTACCTCGGCGACGACAGTGAAAGCTGGAAAGCCTACGACGCCACCTGTCTCATCGAAGCGGGCACCGAAGCCATGCCGTTACTGATCGATCAGGGCACGGCGGACGAATTCCTCGCCGAGCAGCTGTATCCGCAAAACCTGCAAGCCGCCTGCCGCGCGCGCGATGTCCCGCTCACCCTGCGCATGCAGGAGGGTTACGATCACAGCTACCACTTCATCGCCACTTTTATCGGCGAACATCTTGCCTGGCACGCGAAGGCTTTGAGAAGCTAGCCGGCTACGCCGGCACCGGCAACCAGGCCGTACACCGGAATCCCGTATCCTCCGCCAGATCGAACGTCAGCGCGACTTTGAACGCGTATTTGGAACGGTCGCACAATACCAACGTCTCCGTCTATCTGGCACGGTCCGTTCTGGAAAAGAACTGCGGGTTGTCCGGCACCCTGCGGGGCCTCCCCTGCTCATCAACAGCGACGTAGCGGAATACGCCCTCGGTGACCAGCTCCCGGTCCGCCTGGTACGCGCCGAACAGGTGCCTGGCCCAGACTTCGAGTTTGATATCCATCGATGAATTACCTACCCGCAGGAGTTCCGCGTGCACGCAGATGGCCTGACCCACCCGTACCGGCAGGGCAAAGACCATCTTGTCTACGGTCACCGTCACCGCTTTGCCCTGCGCGACCTCCGATGCCATCAGCCCGCCTGCAATGTCCATTTGGGACAGAATCCACCCACCAAAGATGTCCCCGCTGGGATTGGCATCCCGCGGCATCGCCATGGTCCTCAACACCAGTACGCCGCGCGGCTGGCGGCCTGTATTCGGCTGTTCTTGCACGTTGTTCCCCACCCTCTTGAATCACCCCTTACCCCCGCAGCCAGCACACCTGGATGACTGCTGTTGAAGAGGTGTCACCGACCGTCGCAGGCAATTACCGGGCAGCCGATCTTTCGTGGTAATCGTACAGCCAGCCTCCGGCCGCGGCTAGCGGGCCACCCGCTCGCGCAGCGTTTCCACGCGTCTGGCGTTGGTGCCCAGGTCGCTGATGCCGAGTCGCGACGACGAGCGTACCTGAATCAGCTGCGCCGCGGGGACAAAAAGCAGCTGTACATCATCACGAAAGCGCATCAGCGGCGTCTTGACCACCGCCTGCAGGAAATTCCCTTCGTCGCTGACAATCTCCCAGTCGTGCTGACGCGCGATCCAGGCTTTGAGCGCCTGCCACTGCCCGGCATTGGCCTTGATCGGATCGCTCGCATGGACACCGCCTCCCGACTGGCTGTTCACACAATTGGGCAGCCAGCCGCATTCCGGCAATGTTTGCAGGCTGGTCGGGCGGTCCGGGGGGCTGGTGCAGCCACTGACAAACAGAACGCTGGCCACAGCCGCGAGCGAGCACAACGCCGCGTTCCGGCGCATCGATCCGATCTTCCGGTCGTCCACCCGTTTAAAACGCGTCAAGGCACGCCGATGCAGCTTGCGCCAGCCGTCCATCAGGTTGCCCCACGTATCGCTCAGTTCACGTTGAATTGTTGCCATGTTTTCGTCGTCGTCAGTCCTGTGAGCTGTCTGTCGTTTCATTACAGCGTACCCAAGCGTATCGTTGTGGCCTGTGGTGCCGCCGGGGGATACGCCCGCTTGATTGTGACCGGATATCCCGTTACAACTATCGAGTATAGAGCGACTCGCGGCGAGCACGACGTGAGGACGACAATGACATGAAGCGGAGCTTCTGGGGTAGGCGCATGAATCGGGAACCGGACACGGCAAAGGCGGGCTGGGAACGGCTCATTCAGGCCTACGATGTCATGCTACAGCGTGCGGAACAGGGCCTGGCGGCGGCGGCCGCGGGCTCCGAAACCGCCCTGGCCCACGCGCTGTATGCGGCGCACAGGACCGCCATCGATGTGGGCGAACTGACCCGCGAGGAAGCCGACAGAGTACACGAGTTCGTCAGCCGCGACCTCTACAACGCCGGCCAGCAGCTGGCGATGGAGGAACGCGAAGTCGCCGACCGGCTGCGTCTCGGCACACTGTCCGTGGAACAGGCGTTGCTGCAGCGATTTTCCCGGCTGGCGCAGGCGGCAAAGCTGGAGCTCCGGCACCTGGACAAGGCACGCCGTCGACTCGCGGAATGGCATACCGGTGAAGTCACAGGCATCGGCATACTGCGCTGCCGGCACTGCGGTGAACTGCTGCACTTCGAACGCACGGGTCGTATTCCACCCTGCCCCCGGTGCCATGCCACCGTATTTGAACGCGCCAGAGAGTAACCGCTTCAGCATACCGACCTCCGATATCGGCAGCGGCCACCGATGGGTACGGACAAACCCGTTTGCCGCGCCTCGCGCGGCGTCGGGTTGCGGATTGCTTCGCACTCATCCACACTGTCGGCCATCACGTTCTGACTGTACAGACACGGGCACCGGTGGTTCGTGACGTCACCCGGTGCGGCAAGACAAGGGAAAACAGACGCCGTGATAGACATTTCACACCGGCATCGCAGTGATGCCCTCCAGGCGCCCCCGGCGCAATGCCGCGGCGGCCGATGGCCATCGGGCTCGAGCCAGTTCCTGCGCGGCAGCCGGAGCGCGGCGCTATGAACGACTGGATAACGAAATTTCTCGCCGACAACTTCCAGCTGGAGCTGTCGGGCGAGCCTGTGGGGCGCTGGCTGCTCGCGGTCTCGGTCGCCGTCGTGGCCTTCCTCGTGCTGCGACTGATCGTGGGTCTGGCCGGCCGTCGGCTGGCGGCGGTCGCAGCGCGTACCGAGACACCGATAGACGACGGCATCGCCAGCCTGGTAAAAAAGACCAAGTGGTGGCTGTTGCTGGTCGTCGCACTGTTTGCCGGTTCCGTGCTGGTGGAACTGCCCGAGCGCAGCCGCACCCTGGTACACAACGTGGTGGTGATCGCATTGCTGCTGCAGCTGGGTATCTGGGCCAGCACGGCGCTGAGGTTCACGCTCGAGCACTACCGCCAGCGGCAGTTGAAAAAGGATCCGGCCAGTGTAACCGCTGTCAACGCCATCGGCCTGCTCGCGACCGCGCTGCTGTGGCTGGCGATCCTGTTACTGGCCCTGGACAACCTGGGCTTCAATGTCACGGCGCTGATTGCTGGCCTCGGCGTGGGCGGCGTCGCGGTCGCGCTGGCGGTGCAGAACATACTCGGCGATCTGTTCGCATCGCTGTCGATACTGATCGACAAGCCGTTTGTGGTCGGCGACTTTCTCATCATCGACGACTACATGGGCAGCGTCGAGCACGTCGGACTGAAGACCACCCGGGTGCGCAGTCTGTCCGGCGAGCAGCTGGTGTTTTCCAACTCGGATCTGCTCAACAGCCGGTTGCGCAACTACGGCCGCATGTTCGAGCGCCGCGTCGCCTTCACCATCGGCGTGACCTACCAGACGTCGCGCGAGCAGCTGAAACAGATCCCCGGCATCATGCGCGCGGCCATCGAGGCGCAGGAGCACACCCGCTTCGACCGTTCCCACTTTGCCAAGTACGGCGATTTTTCCCTGAATTTCGAAACGGTGTACTACGTGCTGGGTCCCGATTACAACCTCTACATGGACATTCAGCAGGCCATCAATCTGTACGTGCACGAGCAGTTCGAACGGGCGGGCATCGAATTCGCCTACCCCACCCAGACGCTGTTCGTACAGCGTGAAGAGCCGCTCGGCGCGACGTCCTGACGGCTTCACCGTGCGGCGTTCCGCTACCAGCCGTCCACCCGCCCCGCCCGCTGCTTGCGCCGCGTTGCGGTGGCTGGGCACGGCGCTGGTGCTGCTGACGCTGGCCGGATGCGACGACCTTCCGTTTCCCAAAGACCCGCCTGTGCCGGAGGTCCCGCTGCTGCGCTGGTATGTGTTCGCGGAACGCTCGGGCGCGTTTGCCGCCGCGGCAGAACGCTGTTCCGAGCAGTCCGCGGGGGAATATCGCGTCGAACTGGTGGCGCTGCCCGCCGACGCCGATCAGCAGCGCGAACAACTGGTGCGGCGACTGGCAGCACGCGACAGCGATATCGATATCATCGGCATGGATGTCATCTGGACCCCGGAGTTCGCCGCCGCGGGCTGGATCCTGCCCTGGACAGGCCGGCTTGCCGAGCAGGTCCGCACGGGACGGCTGGGTAGCGCTGTGCAGAGCGCCGAATTTGACGGGCGGCTATGGGCGGCGCCCTTCACCACCAATACCCAGTTGCTGTGGTATCGGACCGACCGGGTCAGCACGCCGCCCACCACCTGGGACCAGATGCTCGACCTGGCCGAGTCACTGGGCGCCGGCGCGATCCAGGCCCAGGGAGAGCGCTACGAAGGCTTTACCGTTTTCTTCACCTCCCTGCTCGCCTCGGCTGGCGGCGCGGTGCTGGATGAAAGCGGCACCCGGGTGGCGCTACCGGACGAACCCACACGCGCGGCACTCGACATCATGCAACGGCTGGCAAGCTTCCCCGCCGCCGATAGGTCGCTGGCCACGGATCGCGAGGATCAGGCCCGGCTGGCTTTCGAAACCGGGGCACCGAGCTTCATGATCAACTACACCTATGTGTGGCCCAGCGCGCAGCGCAATGCGCCCGAGGTGGCGGCCAACATGGGCTGGGCGCGCTGGCCCGCGGTGGTCGAGGGCCAGCCGAGCCGGGTGACCATCGGCGGCATCAACCTGGGCGTCGGCGCCTGGTCGAGTCACCCGCAGCTGGCGTTCCGGGCCGCGGCCTGCATCGCTTCGGAGGACAACCAGCGCCTGGCCGCAGAACGCGGCGGTCTGCCGCCGACCATCGCCGCGCTGTACGATGATCCGCAGGTGCGAGACACCTTTCCGTTCGCCGACCTGCTGCGCGAAACCCTGCGCGACGCGGTACAGCGCGCGCGCACGCCGCTGTACAACGATGTGTCGCTGGCCATCAGCCGCACCCTGCACCCGATGCGCGATATCGATCCGCAGCGCGATGTTGCGCGCCTGCGCGCGGTACTTGGGCGGGCGCTGCGTTCCGAGGGCCTGCTGTGAAACGCATTCCGGCAGAATACCGCCTGGGCTGGCTGCTGGTCGCGCCCGCCGTCAGCGCCATGCTGGTGGTCACCGCCTGGCCGGTACTGTACGCCTTCTGGCTGTCGCTGTTTCGCTACGACCTGCGTTTTCCCGGCCAGCGCGCCTTCGTCGGGCTGGACAACTACCTGAGCGTGCTCGGCTCCGAAGTCTGGTGGCAGTCACTGGGCAACACCCTCATCATCACCGTCACCTCGGTGGCAGTGGAACTGCTGCTGGGTTTCGCGCTGGCGCTGCTGATGCACCGCGCCCTGTTCGGGCGCCGCACCGTGCGCACCGCCATCCTGATCCCCTACGGCATTATCACGGTGGTGGCGGCCCTGGCCTGGAAGTTCGCCTTCGACCCCACCACCGGCTTCGTCAACGCCCTCCTCGGCCTCGACCAGGCGTGGCTTACCGAACGCGGCTCGGCCTTGTTCGTGATTGTTTTCACCGAGGTCTGGAAAACGACCCCGTTCATGGCCCTGCTGCTCATGGCCGGACTGACCCTGGTGCCGGACGACCTGCTGCGCGCGGCACGCGTGGACGGCGCTTCGGCCGCGCAGCGCTTGTTCCGCATCACCCTGCCGCTGATGAAACCGGCGATTCTGGTGGCGCTGCTGTTCCGCACCCTGGACGCCTTCCGTATTTTCGATACCGTGTTCGTACAGACGCGCGGCGCCCAGTCCACCGAATCGGTGTCCCTGGTCGGGTACCACACCCTGATCACGCGCCTGAACCTCGGCCTGGGATCGGCGGTATCGGTGCTCATATTTGTGTGCGTGGTGATCATAGCGCTGCTGTTCGTGAAGGGCTTCGGCACAGCGCTGGCGCGCGGCAAGGAGCAACGCTGATGACGGCGCGCACTCAGGGCGAACGCCTGTGGTGGACCCTCGGCAGTGTGGCGGTGGTTATCTATGCACTGGTCCCGGTGGCCTGGATTGTCTCGCTGTCGCTGAAACCCGCTGCAGATCTCAACGACAACCGCTTCCTGCCTCGGTCCATCAGCCTCGAGAACTACCGCGCCATATTTCAGGACCCGCAGTTCCCGGCCGCACTCTGGAACTCGCTGGGCATCGCCAGCCTGTCAACCCTGCTGGCCGTACTGCTGGGCATGTTCGCCGCCTATGCGATCGTGCGCCTGGATTTCCCGGGACGCCGGCTGGTGCTGGCCGGGGCGCTGTCGGTGGCCATGTTTCCGCCGGTCGCGGTGATCGGACCGTTGTTCGACCTGTGGCGGAGCGTTGGCCTGTTCGACACCTGGCCGGGACTGATCCTGCCCTATATGACCTTTACCCTGCCGCTGGCCATCTGGATCCTGGCGGCGTTCTTCCGCGACATCCCCTGGGAGCTGGACAAGGCCGCCCGGGTGGACGGCGCCACGCCCCTGCAGGCGTTTCGCCACATCATCGTGCCGCTGGCGGCACCGGGCGTATTCACCGCCGCGATACTGGTGTTCATGTTCGCCTGGAACGACTTCCTGTTCGCCATCGCCCTGACCTCCACCAACAACGCCCGCACCGTGCCGGCCGCGATCGCCTTCTTCACCGGCAGCTCGCGCTTCGAACTGCCCACCGGCTCCATCGCCGCCGCCTCGGTGGTGGTCACGGCACCCATTATCGTCATGGTACTGCTGTTTCAGCGCCGCATCGTGACCGGATTGACCGCCGGCGCGGTGAAAGGCTGACGCCATGGCCGGGATCACCCTGGACCGGGTCAGTAAGCGGTTTGCCGACGGGACCATGGCCGTCAAAGACGTTAGTCTCTCCGTCGCCGATGGCGAATTCTTCATCCTGGTGGGACCGTCCGGGTGCGGGAAATCGACCCTGCTCAACATGATCGTGGGACTCGAAGACGTCACCGAGGGCGACATCCGCGTGGATGGACAGCGGGTCAACGAGGTCGACCCCAAGGACCGCAACATGGCGATGGTGTTCCAGAGCTATGCGATTTATCCGCACATGACGGTGCGCGAAAATATGGCCTTCCCCCTCAAGCTGGCCAGGCTTCCTCGCGAGGAGATCGCCGCGCGGGTGCAACGGGCCGCCGACATGCTGGAACTGGGTTCCTTGCTGGAGCGCAAACCGCGCAGCCTGTCCGGCGGACAGCGCCAGCGGGTCGCCATGGGCCGCGCCATGGTGCGCGAGCCACGCGCCTTCTTGCTCGATGAGCCGCTGTCCAACCTGGACGCCAAGCTGCGCGTGCAGATGCGCACCGAAATCGCCCGCCTGCAGCGCCGTCTCGGCACCACCACGGTGTACGTCACCCACGACCAGACCGAGGCCATGACGCTTGGTGACCGCATCGCAGTGCTGCGCCGCGGTGAACTGCAGCAGGTCGGCACACCGCGCGAACTGTACGAACAACCGCGCAACCTGTTCGTGGCCGGCTTCATCGGCTCGCCGGCGATGAACTTCTTTCCCGCCGAACTGGGCGAAGACCGCCGCATCAAGCTGCCCATGGGGGAATACAGGCTGCCCGAGGAAAAATATCGGCGCTTGCCCGCCGGTCGCAGTGCTTTCGTCGCCGGCATTCGTCCGGAGCACCTGCAGCACCCTGCCAGCAGCCCCAACGAGTCCGGGCACCAGCTGACATTTTCCATCCGGGTCGACGTCGTCGAGTGGCTGGGCGCGGAACTGTTGGTCCACTTCGACGCCGCGGGCGTGACGCGGGCGAGCTTACCCGCGCTGCCCGAGGACCTCGAACTGGATACCGCCAGCAGCGGCAAACTGCGACTGGTGGCGCGCATCGATACGGCAAGTCGCGCCCGCGAGGGCGAAGCTCTGGAACTGAGCCTGGACGTGGGCAGGTTGCATCTGTTCGACCCCGAGAGCGGCGCGGCTGTGATTTAGAGAGAGCCTGATCAACGGGCCATTGCTCTCAGAGTGCGTAACGAGACGCGCAGCCACGAAACCGTCTTTCGAACCAGCGAGAGGTCGGAGTATTTGATTCCGGATTGAGGCGATCAGGACTACTACCCTAAGCGCCCGGCGACGCCGGCGGCCCGAACCTGATGTCGGGATCCACGCTGCGCAGATGCAGGTCGCGCTGGGGGAACGGGATCTCGATGCCCGCCTCGCGCAGCCCCTTCTCGATGGCGAAATTGAGGTCACTCAGGGTGGCGATACGCTGGTCCACATTGCGGATGAAGAAGCGCACTTCAAAATTGAGCGAGCTGTCGCCGAAGCCCCGAAACAGGACCCTGGGCGGGCTGACCCGGGGGTCCTCGGCGATGACCAGCGGGTGGCTCCGGGCGGCTTGCAGCAGCACCTCGCGGACCTTCTCGACATCCGAGCCGTAGGCCACCCCGATGGGGACGATCACGCGGCCCCAGGGATCGTGCAGCATCCAGTTAGTGACCTGGTTGGAGATGAGTTCCGAGTTCGGCACGATGACATCGGCGCGGTCGAAGGTCTCGATCTGCGTCGAGCGGATGCTGATCTTGCGCACATACCCTTCCGTGTTGCCCACCACGATCCAGTCGCCGGTACGGATCGGGCGTTCGAACAGCAGAATGATCCCGGAGATGAAGTTGTTGACGATGTTCTGCAGGCCGAAGCCGATACCCACCGAGAGGGCGCCCGCGATAATGGCCAGGTTCGTGAAGCTGAAGCCGGCAAGAGACAGACCGACGATGGCAGCGATGATGATGCCGACGTAGCCGCTGATGGTGACGATGGCCTCCTGGGCCCCGCGCTCGATACGGGATTTCGTTACCCACCCGGGCAGGACCTCGTTGCGGATCCAGCGAACCAGCGTGACCAGCACGGAGAAAACCACGATGCCGATCACCCAGTTGATGGGAATGATACGCACCGGACCAAGCTGAAAACCCTCGGTGATACCCTCCCTGATCAGGCTCCAGAAGGTGTCCGAATAGCCCCACAGACCGACCACCATAACGCCGAAGGCCAGCCAGATAAGCAGCACCATCAACAGGCGCAGCCAGATCAGGCCGGGCACCGGTTCGCCTTCATTCAGGCTTAGCCGTTCGCGCAGCCGACGTTGCCAGGCGTAGCGCCCCGCATCTACGCCGTCGAAAAAATCCTGCAGCAGACGGGCGAGGAGCCAGAGACCGACCGCCAGCATGGCTGTGCCGAGCAGCCCCTTGAACAAGTACACCGACAGATTACGGAAGCCCAGCAATTCGATGACCAGGCCGGCCAGCAACAGGAGCACCAGGATGCCGCGCAATCTGGGGTTGTTGAGAGGCGGCGGGGCAGCGCGGATGGTGGACACCAGCCACACCAGCTGTACGGTGGCCACGGTAAAGAACACCGCCCGCAGTAAATACCAGTGTTCCGCCGTGAGAGTCGAACGAATCCCGGTGCTGAAAATCAGGACCAGAGCAAGCACCAGGAACAGCAGACCGTGGATGCGCCGCGACAGGGCCCGGGCGTAGACCGGGTCCATGGCGAGAAAATGCGCAGCCGGCCAACAGGGGTTCAACAAGGCCTGGCTGACGGTCAGGCCGCCCAGATACACCAGGATGCTGATCAGCAGCGCCACAGCCAGCGGGACGGGTTCGGTGGGCAGGACCAGTAACAGCGTGGCGGTAGCCGCGGCGAGGCCGAGAATAAGCGGCAGGCGTCTGGCAAGACAGGCCTGGAGCGACGCGCTCAGCCCTGCACTGATCCCCGTCCCCGCCCCCTGCATGAGCCGCTGCCGCCAGCGGCGCCGCCACCACAGCCCCAGTGCGACCGCAAGCGTGGACAGGATCCCCAGCAGTATCCAGTTATCAGACTGCAGGCGTTTCACCTGCAGGCGATCATCGACAAAGGCCTGGACCGCACCAGGCACGCTATTCGCCTGCTGCACGCTCGTCAGGGCTACGCTCCAGATATCCGGGCCGCGTCCGAGCAACCGGTATTTCAGCACGTTCTCCCGGGCCGTACGAATCTCATCGCCGAGCGTCCGGGCCTCCAGCAGGACGCTCCGGCAGGCGGTCATCTCGGCCTGCAGATCGTCCAGCCGCCTGTTTGTCGGCTGCGCGGGTGCAGGGCCAGCGCCGGGCGCGCTGTCGTCCGCGGGCTTGAGCGTGCCCTTGATCTTCCCGATCGCCTGCAGGCGGGCGTCCACGCAATTCTGGGCATTCAGGCGAATCTCGCCGAGGACACGTTCCCAGGGATCCAGTGCCTCGGTATTACCCGCGCCCGGGTCGAACGACTCCAGGGTCTGGCGCGCAACGCTCAGGGCTTCGCGGGCCGGTTTCAGCCAGTCGCTGCCGCTGTTGGTGGCAGCCACACCGGAGCATAAGAGACTAATGGCTGCCAGCAGAACCAGAATCTGCAGGACCGTGACCGGGGGGCGTGTCCTGTGCTGCATGCGTGCTCGTATTATCGGGAGTGTTTGCTGTAGCGACCGAATCGCCGGGTGTAGCGGAGCATATGCTGCGCAGCGATGGAAAATCAATACGAAACACGGTCGTTACCGGGCCTCTTGAGAACCCGACCAGACCGGCTTCGCCGCGGGCCTGGCGAGCAACCGCTGCGGCACTATAGCGTCGGCCCACCCTCTCAGGAGAA
>CBDTYI010000070.1:0-10605 GCA_965364565.1 uncultured Gammaproteobacteria bacterium
GGCCACTGACGCGGCACCGGCAGGCAGTCGGTAGAGCGCTACAGTCTCGTCGCCGTGGCGGTGCAGGATGAGTTTTGACACGCCAGGCTTTTCGGTCGCCTGCCAGCCCGTTGAAGCCCCGGTGTCGACAATGACCCGTTTCCTGTCAGCGGATTGAAACTGACACAGTTTGACGAACAGCTCGCATCCCGCGTCGGTCCAGGGCGCGTGCACCCAGCCGCTCGGGTTGCGCACGTAGCTGCCCGCCCGGAAGTCCCCGGAGGCATCGGAAAAAGTGCCCGACAGCACCAGAAACTCCTCGCCTCCGGGATGACCGTGCTCAGCGAAACGGCTACCCGGCTCGAAGCGTACGATGGTGGTAAGCTGTGGGGTGTCGTGGCCAATCAGCTCCAGCCGTTTACGCCACACGCCGCCGGCAGGTGAGGCCTGCCAGTCCAAGCGGGTGGTGTCCACAACGACCGCCTGGGTAAAGTCCGCATGGATCTCGGCTTCGCGGTCGTCGTCGCTGGAAGCGGCGCCAGCGGCCCCGGAGTCGAGTTGCGGGGTTTCGCGGTATCGGTTCATCAGAAACTCTCCACGTCGGGACGGATATCCAGCTCGTGAGTCCAGGCCGAGCGCTCCTGTTGCAGCAGGTGCAGACAGCTGAGCGCCACGGCCTGCGGGTTCAGGCACTGTGCCTCGGTCATGTTGAACTCGTCGCGCGCCCGGTCGCCCCACATGACGCCGTCGATGATGAGGTGTGCAGCATGTATCCCCTGTGGACCGAGTTCGCGGGCCAGTGACTGCGCCAGGCCGCGCAGCGCGAACTTGGCCGCGCCGAAGGCGGCGAAGTTCGCGCCTGCCTTCACCGAGGCGGTGGCGCCGATGAACAGCAGGACACCGTGCTTTGCTTCCAGCATGGCGGGCAGCACCCGCTGCGCGCCGTGCACGGCGCCCAGGCACACGGTGCGCCACAGGGATTGGAACTCCCCGGGATCGGTCTCCGCGAAGGGCTGCATGTGCAGTCGGGCCGCGTTGTGCACGTATACGCTTGCCGGGCCGAAGCGGGCTTCCACCGCGGTGACGGCGGCATCCACCTGGGCGGCGTTGGTGACATCGCAGCGCAGCGGCAGGAAGCGCCCCGGACCCAGACTCTCCAGCAGCGTTTTGCCAGGGTTGACGCCGCGTGCAAGTCCGGCGACGCGATAACCGGCTTCCGCCAGGCGGCGGCTCAGGGCGTCACCGAGACCGGTGCCGATGCCGGCGACGATGGCGGTGGGTGTCTGATCAGTCATGGTCAGGACCTCCTTCAGATGATGCCAAGCAGGGTTAACGCGAGTGCGATTTCAACACCAAAGCCCGCCACCAGAAAGGCCAGCGTACGCAGGTACGGGATGCCCAGTGTAAACACGGTGTAGTGCGCGAGCATGCCGAAGAAGTAGACAGGCGCTGCGGCTGCGGTGACGGCGTTGCTGATGCCGCTGACGTGCGCGACCAGAATGAGCGCCGCGAAGACGGGCAAGTTCTCCACTGCGACTGCGTGCGCGCCCTGGGCACGGCGTGCCCACGCGGCTGGCTGACTCTCGTCGGCGGCGGTGCTGCGCATGGCGCCGAGGATACCCTGCGATGCCATGCGATTGATGACGTAGGGGATCCAGTAGAGCGCCACGACAAGGGCGGTGAGGCTGAGCCAGTAGAGTTCGGTGGTCATTTGGGTTCTCCTGCTGCGGTGACGGCTTGCGGTTGGAAAGGTTCGTTTGAACAACCTGTGCGCCTGAGACGTCGGTGTTCGAGACCGTCGATCAGGCTTGCGGGACAGCTTAAGACGACCTAGACTTATTGTGAAACTGTTATTGGAAATAAATTAATAGCAAAAGACTATATATAAGCATGAACCTCAACCAGCTGCGTTTCGCCCGGGCGGTAGCGCGTCACCAGTCATTCAGCCGCGCGGCGCATCAGTGCCACGTCACCCAGCCCACGTTGTCGAACGGGATCGCGCAGCTGGAGGATGAGTTGGGGGCAAGCTGTTTGAACGCACCACGCGGTCGGTGAAACTCACGCCGTTCGGCCAACACCTGCTGTCGAGCATCGAACGGGCCCTGGCGGATGTGGAAGAGATCGGGGCCCTGGCGAACAGCTGGCGTCATCCAGCGCACCGGCTGGTGCGCTTCGGTGTGTCGCCGGTGGTGGACATGCGGTTGCTGCTGGAGGTGCTGGCACCCTTCCGCGAGCGCTTTCCGGATGTCGAGCTGTTCTTCAAAGAGTGTATGTCCGATGACCTGGACGCGCGACTGAGCGCCGGCCAGATCGACCTGATCCTGTTCCCCGCCCGGGAGGCGCGGTCTGGCCAGGGGCGCAGTGAGCTCTACTCCGAGCCGCTGTTGTATCTGCCCCGCGACCGCGGTCCGCTGGCCGGCACCGACAAAGCGATTTGCATCGGCGAAGCGGCCCAGGAGCGGTTGATACTCACCATGGACGGTTGCGGCCTCAGACCGGTCACGCAGAGGCTGTTCGAGGCGAGTGGTCATGCGATCCAGGAATACCCGGGACAAGCGATCAGCTATCAGGCGGTCGAAGACTGGGCGGCGCTCGGGATCGGCGGCGGTATTCTGCCGCGCTCGAAGATCAGCGCGGGCAACCGTCTGGCGCGGCCCCTGTTAACGGACTCCGGCGAACCTGCCATGGTGACGCTGCAGCTGGTGTGGCAGGCCAGCATCACCGGCGCTGCGCATCTGCAGGCACTCATCGAGTACCTGAAAACCCAGGGGCGCCAGCTGGCGGCGGGGATTGCTGCCTGAACGCCGGCCGTTGCCAAACCGGTACCATGACCTGCATACCGTTTTCGTGAGCGAAACCGACCCATGTTCGAGACCGGTACCCTTAAACAACCCTGCATGGAAGCCTGACGCCGTGAATAGCGAAGCGCGGGGCGCTTTCGTCACGGAACTGAGCTGGCCCGAGCTGGAGCGCCGCATCCAGGCTGGTGCCATTGCCGTGTTGCCGGTCGGCGCAGCCTGCAAGGAACACGGGTTCCACTTGCCGATGAACGCCGACCTGCTACAGGCCGAATGGCTGGCCGCGGCGCTGGCACAGCGCGCCGAGGTGCTGGTGTGGCCGACCGTCGCCTACGGCTACTACCCGGCATTCAGGGATTATCCCGGCAGCGTCAGTCTTTCGGTCGCTACGTTCCGGGCTGTGGTGCAGGAGATTCTGGCTGACATCCGGCGGGCGGGGGCACGTGCAGTGCTGATACTGAACACGGGTATCAGCACCATCGAGCCGCTTCAGGTAGCCGTGGATGCGGTGCGGGAACAGCTGCGCATCGGGCTGGCCAATGTGTACGCAGGTCCGCGTTACCGCGACGTGGCGCAAGCCATCGAGCAACAACCGCGCGGCGGACACGCCGACGAGCTAGAGACCTCCATTCTGCTGGCCATCGGCCCGGAACACGTCGCCCTGGACGAGGCCAAGGCGTGGACCCCGTCGGCCATGGCGGTACGCGGTCCCTTCAGCCGCAGCGACCCGGACAACCCGCGCTTTTCGCCTTCTGGTGTATGGGGGGACCCCACGCTCGCGAGCGCCGACAAGGGACGCCGTCTGCTGGCGGCGATACTCGATGACCTGCTCGCTGCGGTCGAGTCATTGGCGCAGTCGCTCCACGGTGAGAGCAGGTCATAAGAAACTCAGCAGCGTGCGCTTGCGCACCATCACTCCCTACGACGCAAGACGCCCGCTTGTGCATTGCCGTTGTCGACTTCCAGTGCTCCGAGACAGTCGCCGTCACACGCACATCCCGGACGGCGCCGCGGTCGGTGCGACAAGCAACGCCTGCCCCGCTTGCTGGCACCGGTCGCGGCATCTCGCTCTAGCTGCACAGATCCTCGGGGGGCGCGAAGGGCAACAAAATAGCGTCGATCGGATAGATCACCCAGCGATAACCGTTAATGCCCTCAACTGTTATGCTGGCCGGCACGTCGTTTGCTTCGCCCTGCACATACAGTCCCTTGCTGTTGACGCCGGTGCTCACTTCATTGGTACTGACAGTCTGAATCGGGATTGAGCTGAGCAGCTTGTACTTGGAGCGGATAGTCCCAAGCACCGCGTGGGTGGTCAGTATGACGCTGAGCGCATCGCTGTCGCCAACCGGTGTGTGAAGCAGGCGTGTAGCTAGATCGACCGCATCGGTGCAACCCAGCGCCTGCGCAGTCGCCTCGAACACATCATCCGTCGGTGCAAAAACCGTAACACGGTTACTGTCCAACACTGGGGTGAGCCCAGTGGTATCCAGAGCGAACTTGAGGGTTGCGAACCCGTTTGCTCCGAGTGCATCGGAGACCTGGGGGGCTTTGTAGTAGCGATAACCGGCTTCGGCCGGCGCTGAAACGGCCAGTGCCGTTGCGGCCAACAACAGCACCAGGGCGGACATTGTTGCGAAAGATCCAAGACCTGCTTTCAGTTCTCTGACATCCTGTTTTCCCTGCATGGTGACACCCTCCAACTTTGGTGATCAGCGTTGAGGGGAACCTTCGTACGACACCAGACGGTGTGAGGTATTCCCCGGTGACCTGGCGCGGACGGTCGCGAGAAACGCCGCCGCCAGGATCAGCATAGATGACGTATAAGTATTGTCAAGAAAATGCGTACAATTATTGTACGTTTCGTGTTGGGGTTTTGTGATCAGACGCCCGCAGGACGATGGGATCGTGCCGTCCGAGCCGCGGAGGGAGAGCCGGGCGAGGGAATAAGGGCGCGGTACGGTTCCGCTTGCGTATCATTGTCCGCGGCGACGCGGGGCGCCCACCTGCAGCACGCCCTCGCCGAATTTCTCTGTGACAGCGTCGATCGTTTGCAGCAACCGCTGGCTGCATTCGGGCCGCTCGGCTGGCTCGAAGAGGCTGGCCTGGGCGGGCTCCGCGTCCTCCCAGCCGCTGATGCCCACGCCGATGAGCCGGACCGGTTTTTTCGGCAGCCTGCCGCCGAGGAACAGCTGCCAGGCGGTCTTCAGAATGTTGCGCTGGTCCTGGGTCGACGCCGACAGCTTGTGTTGCCGGGTATGGGTCTCGAATCCTGCGAAGCGGATCTTCAGGGTCACCACCGAACCGCACAAACCTTCGCGGCGTGCCGTTTGCGCTACCTCGGCCGCCAGGGTGCGCAGCGCATCGCGCAGAACCGCGTCATCCCGGACGTCGATGCCGAAGGTCGTCTCCTTCGAGATGCTCTTGCGGCGGCGTTCCGGTACCACCTGGTCCGAGGCAATGCCGAACGACTGGCGGTGAAAACTCGCGGCGGCCTTATACCCCAGGTGTTGCTCCAGGGCGGCAAGCGGGTAGGCGCGCAACTGTTTTACCGTCCTGATGCCGAGGCGCTGGAAGACTTTCTGTGTCTGGCGTCCGAGCCCGCGCAGGTTGGAAACCGGCATCGGCGCCAGGAAGTCGAGAACCTGGTCCGGGTGCACCACCGTCAGGCCGTCCGGCTTGTGATATTCGGAGCCCAGCTTCGCAATCAGGCGGTTCGGTCCGATGCCAACCGAGGCCGTCAGGCCGGTCGCCGCCAGGATGCGGCGTTTGATGCGGTGCCCGATCGCCTGCGGCGGCCCCACCAGCTTCTCCAGCCCGCTCACGTCGAGATAGGCCTCATCGATGGACGCGGCTTCCACGCTGGGCGTAACGGTGTCGAGGACCCGAAATACCTGCCGCGAGATGCGGCGGTACTTCTCCATATCCGGGCGCAGGAACACCGCGTCCGGACACCGGCGATACGCCTCGGAAATCGGCATGGCGGAGCGGATGCCGAAGGTGCGCGCTTCATACGAGGCGGCGGCAACCACTCCACGGTGGCCGGGCTGCGCGCCGACGACCACCGGGCGCCGCCGGTATTCGGGATGTTCCAGCTGCTCGCAACTGGCATAGAACGCGTCCAGGTCCATGTGGGCGATCCAGCGATGGGATTGTTCGGGGGGCATCCGGGGACCGTAACTCTATCTCGATGCATGGGGGACAGGGCAGCATTATGTGCCCTGACCCCCGGTCGCATCCAGATAACAGTTTGCCTCTGCCCGAGTGGTCAGGCGGCCTGCCGTTTCGTGTTCACGCGTTTCACGGTGACCGGTACCGGTCGGCAGACCGTGTTGCACACCGGCGAATGGTCCCTGGCGAACGCCAGCAGGTCGTCGAGCTCCTCATCGCTGCAGTCGGCTTCGATGTGCATGTCGATCTGTATCGCCCGGTAACCGACCGGTACGCTGTCATCCAGCGCCAGCAGGCCCTGCAGGTCCATGTTACCGGTCAGTTCGGTAGACAGGCTCTTGATGCGTATCCCGCGTGCGGCTGCATGCAATACCGTGGTGGTGGTCACGCAGCCGGCCAGAGCGTGCAGCAGATACTCGACGGGGTTCGCCCCCTCGTTGTTGCCGAGCAGCACCGGCGGCTCACCATTGGTCAATACAAAGGCCTCCTGCCGCGACGCGTCTTCCGCCCCGGCGCCGTAAAAACCCTGAATGGTGGAACGATTGGTGCCACCGTCGATCCACTGGTTGCGGGTCCGAAACTCGAATTGAGCCAGTGACGGGTTCTGCCTGAGCGCGTCCAGAGTCTGACTCATCTGGGTCAGGTCGAGGCCGTTGCAGGTGTGAGTGGTTTGGTTTGTCATGGCGTTCTCCTTGCCTTGCAGTTGATAGGTTGTGTGCTTCCCGACCCTGTCCGGCAGCCCGTGGCCGGCGGGGAACGGCGGGTGCCTGGTGGTTGAAAAACGCGTTGCAGGCAACCTTGAGGGCTACCCTACGCCTTGACATTCGATCCCATAAGATGGATTTTTGACAAAACCGGGGCATTTGTGCCACTGATGGCGGAGGAGGTCATGAGCAAAGCCGGCGCGGCGCCTGTGGAGGTGCTTATTGTCGCGGTTCCCGAGACCGCCGGCTCGGCGCTCTACGGCATGCTGGATGTGCTGCTGGCCGCGGGTACTATCTGGCAGGATCTGGTCCGATCCAATGCGCAACAGGCGCTGTTTTCCGTGCGCATTGTCGCGCCCGGGTGTGAACCCTTTAGCTGCGGTAACCGGATTCCGGTGCGACCCGATGTGTGCGTCGCGACCGACCCCGCTGCGCCGGTCGTGATACTGCCCGAGATCTGGCTGGGACCAGACCAGGACTTCCACGGTCGCTACCCCGACCTGATGGACTGGATCCGCAGGCAGTACCGGCAGGGCGCCAGCCTCTACTCGGCCTGTTCGGGGGCGGTGATGCTGGCCGAAACCGGCTTGCTCGACGGCTGCGAAGCGACCTCCCACTGGGGCTATCAGGATCTGTTCCGCCGGCAGTACCCCAAGGTCAGTTTCCGTCCCGAGCCGAATCTGGTGTTCGCCGATCGCGCCGGCAGGATTGTCACCGCCGGCGGTACTACCTCATGGCACGATCTGGCCATGCACATCATTGCGCGCCATGCCAGCCCCGGCGAGGCATTGCGCATCGCCAAGGTGTACCTGTTGAAATGGCACGCTGAAGGCCAGCTGCCGTATGCTTCACTGGTGCGTAACAGCCCGCACGCCGACTCCGTGGTCAGGGCGTGCCAGAACTGGCTGAGCGAGAATTTCCTCGACGCCCGTGCCATTCAGCACGTTATCGACCACGCAAACATCCCCGAGCGCACACTGAAACGGCGCTTCAAGGCCGCCACCGGTACCACGCTCATTGACTCTGTGCAGAACCTGCGTATCGAAGCAGCTAAACGATTGCTGGAAAGCGGTCACACTGCCGTGGATGAAATCAGTGCAGCGGTCGGTTACGAAGATCCATCCTTCTTTCGCAGGCTGTTCAAGCGGCGCACCGGACTGGCACCCGCTCAGTACCGGCGCCTGTTCCAGCCGATTCTCAAGGCATGATTGCGGGAGCTGTACAGCGATCCTCAGCTCAGCCCGACCTGCGGCGCCTGCCGCGCCGGGAGCATTCCGGCTCCCGCCAGATGGGCCTGCAGCTCTGTCGCTGACAGCCGGGTCAGGTCCTTCGCCAGCTCCCGCAGCTCGATGTCCGACCTGGCCGGCAGCACCAGCGTTTCGCGCAGCAGGCCCAGCATGCGCTTTTCCGCTATGACCAGCAGCTGGTGGGAGTGCCGGCGCTGTGCGAGAGCTACGGCGTGGCTGGCAACCTCTTGTGCAAAGCGCCGCTCGTGCTCGCGCTCTTCTTTGTCACGGTGATCGTCGTAGCCGTGCGCCGGGCCCTTTTGCGGGTTCAGGTTGCTGCCGGTGCGCGTGGTGCTGTATTTGTCGCGCCCCGCCAGCTTGTGTTCGGGATTTGCCAGGTCTTCGTGCTCGACCAGATCCGGGCCCGGCGTGTCCGGCGCGCCGGCCTCCAGTGTGAAAAGGCGTGCCCGCGACCCGTCTGCGACCACGATGCAGTAGCTGTATCTCATCGATGTTTCCCTCCTGCACGTTGCGCCGGCGCGTGATGTGTTGCCGGTTCCTTACTAAAGTCTAGCCCGGTTTCGCACCGGGCACGGGGGTGGCGCATAGTTTCCGGGTAACCCCTGACCCCCCGTGCGCGGCACTCAACTCGGGTCCCCAAACCCTTGTGTGCACCCTGCGTGCATGCCGGTGGGTCACTGCAAATGGCCCAGCGTATAATGTAAATAGTCGATACCGGGAGAGATACACATGTCGATAGAGAGAACCATGTTTGCCTTTGGTGGCGTCATGGTGATGCTTACCTCGCTGCTTGCCTTGTTTCACAGTCCGTACTGGACCTGGGTTACCTTGTTTATCGGTTTCAACTGTCTGCAGAGTTCATTTACGGGGTTCTGTCCCCCGACCATACTGATGAAAAAGTTCGGCATGAAAACCGAGGCCGAGATTGCCCTGGAGGGTGTTGGCGATAAGGTGTAGGCGGGTTGGCGGGAACAAGTCCCGTACACTGCGCTCCCATGATTCCATGGAGCGAGCCCCCGTGTCTGTTGCGGACAAAAAAAACCCCGCGGTTACGCGGGGTCAAAAACGCTTTTCAGCGTCGGAGGAGTCGTTCAAATGAGAGCGGTCAGTCTGTAATCCTCTGTGGCATGAGTCCGAGCAGTATTGAACCGATCCGACTCACCTGTATGGGCCGTGTGACACTTCAGGAGTTCCGTCTTGCGGATCTGCACACCGTGTCAGCAACCGCCCGGCATGGCTCATAAACTTTTAGGGTTCAGAGTTGGCCGGACTCATGCCACAGAGGACTGCACTAAAACACCTTCGCCCTGCTGCTGCCGCAATCACCCGTGTTTCCGTTGAATCGATGATTGCTGCCGTTACGGAACATGCTGCAATGCTGGTGCCAACTATGGCGAAACAAGCGTGACGGTGAAGTATCAATGAGTTAGCGATCAAACAGGTGTCTGTCGGCGGCACTGTCCTGTCGAACTACGTCACGAAAGCTGTCGAACTGCGTCACAAAGTGCCAATTTTTTGCGTCACCCATTCGGCATGTGACGGGGATCCGGCAGCGCGGACACAGCCCATCGGTGCAACCGCTTGCGCATTGTCGCAGGCGCAAGGAATCCCTAGAATCGGTCGGACACAGGGCCCGTCTTACACCCCGGGGGCAGTGCATGGCAGACCAGAATCCCGATCCGCCGGCAGGTGAAAACCTGGATCCGATCGTCATCAGCGAACAGCAGTTCGACCGGGCCAGCCGCTATATTCGCGGCCTCAAGCGCGGCCTGATCGGCTTCCTCAAGCAGCCCAAGCGTATCAATATCGTCAACTTTCCAATTGAGCTGGACGATGGGTCGGTGCAGAGTTTTCAGGGTTACCGTGTGGTGCACAACCGCGTGTTCGGCCCCGGCAAGGGCGGTATACGCTATCATCCCGATGTTACCGTCGAGGAAGTGGTTTCGCTCGCCAAGCTGATGACCTGGAAGTGTGCGCTGGTCAACATCCCCTTCGGCGGTGCCAAGGGTGCCGTGGTGTGTGATCCCAAGGGGCTCAGCGAGAAGGAACTGCGGCGTATCACACGGCGTTTCACCTCCGAGATGTTCGATGTTTTCGGTCCCCACACCGATATACCCGCGCCCGACCTCTACACCAGCGAGCAGACCATGGCGTGGATTTTCGATACCTACGACATCCTGCATCCGGGTTACAACAACCGTCCAGTGGTGACCGGCAAGCCCATCGCCATGGGCGGTTCCTACGGGCGTTACGAGGCCACCGGCCAGGGCTGCGTGCTCGCCGCTCAGCGCTTTCTCTCCAAGGCGTTGTTGCCCGAGCAACAGGAACTGGGCGGGGCGCGGGTGGCGATCCAGGGATTCGGGGACGTCGGCTCCGTTGCCGCACAGGCCTTCTTTCGCGCGGGTGCCAAGATCATCGCCGTAAGCGACAGCCGGGGTGGCATATTTCGCGCAGACGGGCTGGATCCGGCGGAGGTGCAGACCTTCAAGGCGGAACACGGCAGCGTGGTGGGTATGCCAGACACCATGACGATCACCAACGCGGAGTTGCTGGAGCTGGATTGTGACATCCTGATGCCGGCGGCGCTGAGTAACCAGATTCATTCCGGCAACGCCAACAACGTCAAGGCGCGCCTGGTTGTCGAGGGCGCCAACAACCCCACGACTCCGGCCGCCGACGCGATCCTCGCCAAGAAGGATATCTATT
>CBDTYI010000071.1:0-10538 GCA_965364565.1 uncultured Gammaproteobacteria bacterium
GGCGCCACGCGCCTGTCGATCGGTATGAATTTCGGCGTGCGCGAGGCGGGCGGCGGCAGCGAATAGCGTTTTCAGTACCGGCCCATTGACAGCGGATTGAAAGGTGGTGAGGCAAAGTGAGTTTCCAAGACATTATTTCGCTGGCAGGGTACGGCATCGAAGTGGTTGGCGTGCTGGTGATTGTTGCCGGTTCGGTGGTAGCGTCGCTGCGCTTCGTGAGCCGTTACCGCACGCAGGCGGAGGGTGTGGCCTACCGCGCCTACCGCAGGCAGCTGGGGCGCTCGATCATCCTCGGTCTGGAGTTTCTGATCGCCGGCGACATCATCCGCACCGTGGTAGTGGCCGACACCCTGGCCAACGTCGCGGTACTGGGGCTGATTATCCTGATTCGATCTTTTCTGAGCGTGACGCTGTTTCTCGAGGTGGAGGGGCGCTGGCCGTGGCAGCAGGCGGAACAGCGCGAAGGCGATGCGCGCGATGTGGTCTAGGCCGCTGGTCGGTTCCGGGTCTGCAACGCTGCCGCAGCGGGCTGCAGTAGCCACGTGAGCGGCTGCGACCCGCCCCGCCTGGTTCGCTTCGGCCGCGAAATCTGTGGTGAACTCGAGCTGGCGGAGCGGCGTGAATGGTGGCTTGCCAACGGGCGCGGCGGTTACGCCTGTGGCACTGTGGCAGGGTCACTGACACGCCGTTACCACGGCCTGCTGGTAGCACCCCTGCATCCGCCGCTGGGCCGCGCCCTGCTCGCCGTGAAGGCGGATGCGACACTGCACTGTGGCGAGCGGAGCTGGGCGCTGTTCACCAACCGCTGGGCCGGCGGGGTGGTAGAGCCCCCCGGTTACCTGCAGCTGCAATGGTTCGGCCTGGAAGGCCGTATGCCGGTATGGCGTTTTGCCAGCGCTGATCTGCTGCTCGAGCAGCGTATCTGGATGGAGCACGCCAGCGACACCACTTGCATCGCGTTTCGGCTGCTGGCCGCACCGATGCAGGCGACCGCGGAACTGCGTATTGCACTGCTGGCGAATTGTCGCGATCACCACCAGGTCAGCGAGCACCAGACCCTGGCCCCGGCGATCGCGGCGAACGGTGCGACGCTGCGCGTCGGCTTCGACCCCGATTGCGCGCTGCATGTCCACGCCTCGGGCGGCGAGTTGTGCGCGGACCGGACCTGGATCGAGGCATTCGATCTGCCGTTGGAGCGCGAGCGCGGCCTGGAGCACCGCGATCAGCACCTGCGCATCGGCTTTGCGCGCCTGGATCTGTCGGCGCAGGCATGGTGCGGACTGGCGCTGCAGTGCCACCGCGAACCGGTGAGTCTGGAGGCCAGCCAGGAGGGTTTCCTGATGCGGGAACGCAGACTGCTGGCGTCCGCCCGCACGGTGCTGGGTCCGTTGCCAGACTGGATTGCACAGCTGGTGCTGGCCGCGGACAGTTTCGTGTTTGCGCGCTCCCTGCCCGGCGGCGGCCACGGCGTCTCGGTAATTGCCGGCTATCCCTGGTTCGGCGATTGGGGGCGGGACACCATGATCGCGCTGGCCGGCCTGACGCTGGCTACCGGACGCCACCATACCGCGCTGCGTATCCTCGAGACCTTCGCCGGCTTCGTCAACCGGGGGATGCTGCCGAACCTGTTTCCGGGGCGCGGCGAGCAGCCACAGTACAACAGCGCCGATGCCGCACTCTGGTACATCGAGGCATGGCGTGCCTACCTGGATGCGACCGGCGACCAGGCGAGTCTCGAACGTCACTATCCGGTGCTGCAGGCCATTATCCGGCATTACCGCAGCGGCACCCGGTTCGCTATCGGTATGGATCCGCAGGACGGGCTGATAAGCTGCGCCGACCCTGACGTGCAGCTTACCTGGATGGATGCCCGCGTCGCCGGGGGGGGAGTGACGCCGCGCAGCGGCAAACCGGTGGAGATCAACGCGCTGTGGTACAACGCGCTGTGCGTCATGACCGACTTCGCCGGCCGGCTGGATGACCAGGAGGCCGACTACGCGGAACTGGCGGCGCGGGCGTCGGTGGGTTTTGCGCGCTTCCGGCGTGATCCCGACGCCGGGCTGTACGATGTCCTGGACGGCCCCACGGGGCATGACGCCAGCATCCGGCCCAACCAGATACTGGCGGTCAGTCTGACGCACTCGGCTCTCGAGCCCGAGGAACAGGCCGCGGTCGTGGCTGAATGCGGTCGCGAGCTGCTGTGCGGCATGGGATTGCGTTCGCTGTGCCCTGGCGAGCACCACTACCGGCCCGTCTACAGCGGTGATGTGCCGGCGCGCGACAGCGCCTATCACCAGGGGCCGGTGTGGGGCTGGCTGCTGGGCCACTATGTGCTGGCTGAGTACCGTGTCAGCGGCGACCGCTGCCTGGCCAGAGAGCGCCTGGAGGCGCTGCGCGATCACTTGTTCGATGCCGGGCTAGGGACGGTGAGCGAACTTTTCGACGCCGCCGAACCGCATCGTCCGCGCGGCGCGCCGGCACAGGCCTGGTCGGTAGCCTGCACCCTGCAGGCCTGGTGGCAGGTGCAGGGCTCGGTCGACTCAACATAGCGCGGCGCCGGCTTGACGCGCGTGCCGCGCGCCGGTAATCATCGCGGGCAGACGGCGGGTCGCCGACGCGTGATCTGCTGGCAGCGCGGCTGTAGCCGTGGCGGCAGGACCACGACCATCCCATCAGCTTTTGACCAGGAGTACGCCAATGGCCAACGAAGGTTATCACGAACCGATCGAGGAACTGTCCGATACAACGCGCGACATGCATCGCGCCATCATCTCTCTGATGGAGGAGCTGGAGGCGGTCGACTGGTATAACCAGCGGGTCGATGCCTGCAAGGACAAGGAACTCAAGGCGATCCTGGCGCACAACCGCGACGAGGAGAAAGAACACGCGTCCATGGTGCTGGAATGGATACGCCGCCAGGATCCGGCTTTCGACAAGGAACTCAAGGATTACCTGTTTACGGAGAAACCCATTGCGCACGAATAACGGCGGCAGACCGGCGCGCTTCTCAAACCCAAGCCCGGCGACTGCCGCGTGTTCTGTTCCTGGGCAATGTCCCCTGTCCGCCGGTGCAGCTACACGCCCGCAGCGGCTGCTGCTAGTGCGAGTTTTTCACCACCAAGGACACGAAGGACACAAAGGAAACAACGGATCTGAAATAAACAAAGGTTTCCAGGCTTCCCGCTAACTGCGTGTCACCGCACAGGGTGCCGGCTGCGGTCTTCACAACAAGAACATTCAGGCGTTTGTTCCTTTGTGACCTTCGTGGTTAAGGTTTTGAGAAACCCGCACTAGAGCAGGTACAGGGTGCCCAGGCCCAGGAAGGCCATGAATCCGACCACGTCGGTGACCGTGGTGAGCAGCACCGAACCGGCCAGGGCCGGGTCTATGCCGACGCGCTTGAGCAGCAGGGGAATCGCAAATCCGGCCACTGCGGCACAGATCAGGTTGATGACTATGGCGCAGCCGATAATGATGCCGATCTCCAGTTTCTGAAACCAGGCGATGGCGATGAGCGCCACCACCAGCGACCAGATCAGGCCGTTCATGACGCTGACCATGATCTCCTTGTACATCAGGGAGCGTGCGTTACCCGAGCCCACCTGGCCCAGGGCCAGGCCGCGAATCATGATGGTCAGCGTCTGGCTGCCGGCGATGCCGCCCATGCTGGCCACGATGGGCATCAGTACCGCCAGCGCGACCACCTTGTCCAGCGTCGATTCGAACAGGCCGATGATCCAGGACGCCAGAAAAGCCGTCGCCAGGTTGATACCAAGCCACACCGCGCGGCGTCGCGCGCTGCGCACCACCGGGGCGAAGATGTCGTCGTCTTCGTCGAGGCCGGCCATGCTCATGAGCGAATGGTCCGCCTCCTCGCGGATAACGTCGACCACGTCGTCGATGGTAATGCGTCCCAGGAGCCTGTTGTCATCGTCGACCACGGCCGCGGAGACCAGATCGCGGTCCTGGAACAGGCGCGCTACCTCCACGTCGCGCATAGACGCCGGGATGCCATCGACGCTGCTGTCCATGACCTCGGCGACACTCGCATCGGGGGCGCTGGTCAGCAGCGTGGTCAGCGGCAGTACCCCCTGGTACTTGTCGAAGCGGTTGACCACCATCAGGCTGTCGGTGAGATCGGGAATGTCGCCGCGCAGGCGCAGGTAACGCAACACCACGTCCAGCGACACGTTGGCGCGCACCGTCACCATATCCGGGTTCATCAGTCCGCCGGCGGTGTCCTCGGGGTAGGACAGCACCGCCTCCAGCCGCTGGCGATTTTGCCTGTCCATCGAGTGCAGCAGTTCGCGAATTACAGTGCCGGGCAGATTTACCAGCAGGTCGGCGAGATCATCGGTATCCAGGCCTTCGGTGACCTCGATCAACTGATGGGTTTCCATCTGCTCGATCAGGCCGGTGCGCACTTCTTCATTGAGTTCGATGAGCACTTCGCCCTGATCTTCCGCCGCCACCAGTTCCCACAGCAGTTCGCGCGGGCCGTGCGGCAGTGATTCCAGCAGGTCGGCGGTTTCGGCCGGGTGCAACCCGGACAGCAGGTAGCGCACCTGGCCGGCGGTACCGCTTTGCAGGGCCGCGGTGAGGGCTTCCAGCCGTTGCTGGGTACTTGTCTGGTCGCTTGATTCCACCATGGCTGACCTCGGAGTTGGCGCAGGCTGCAATCTACGGCGTCTCACCGCAACTAGCCAGCCGGTGCGGCGCGGGCGCATCACGGGCTGCGTGGCGCCTGGCCGGCATGACCGTGGCGGTGAAAAATCGTCGCTGAACCGGCGGTTCAATTGCAAATGCGGGACAGTGTAGCAGCGTGGTGGCGTACAGAAAAAGCCGTGTCCGGCCAGACGCCGGTTCGAGTCGTCTGGGCGTGGCGAGGCGAGAGGCGAAGCGAGGACAGTTTTGCGCTCGTTGGAGGGGAATAGCAGGTTCTGTTTGACGCAATGGATGGGAACAATTGACCGGTTTGCCTCCGCCGCAGTCGCGACACGATGGCTCGGGCAGGGTCCTACAGTGCGTTGAGCGCTCCCAGCAGGGTGCTGATCTCCGCCGGGTCATCGCTGGCGAGCAGGTCGTTCACGACCGGGGTGAGGCGGCATAGGCGGCTGCGCTGTATGACGTCTTTGACCTCCAGCAGCGCCGTGGGCGGCACCGAGAATTCCTCCAGACCCATGCCGAGCAACAGACGCGTGTAGCGCGGGTCGCCGGCCATCTCACCGCACATCGACACCGGTACCTGGTAGTGCTGGCCGGCTTCGATCACCATGCGGATCAGGCGCAGCACGGCCGGGTGCAGCGGATCGTACAGGTAGGTGACCGAGTCGTCGACGCGGTCGATGGCGAGGGTATACTGGATCAGGTCGTTGGTGCCGATGGAGAGAAAATCCAGCTTGCGCGCGAACAGCGTGGCGGACAGGGCCGCCGCCGGCACTTCGATCATGCCCCCGATCGGCATGTCCGGGTCAAACGCCACGCCTTCGTTGCCGAGTTCCCGGCGGATGTCTTCGATCAGTTCCAGGGCCTCACTGAGTTCCCCGGCGCTGGACAGCATCGGGATCATCATGCGTACCGGCCCCTCCGCCGACGCGCGCAAAATGGCGCGCAGCTGGGGTCGGAACAGTTCGGGATTCCTGAGGCACAGGCGAATGGCGCGCAGACTGAGCGCCGGATTGGTCGCAAGGCGCTCGCCGCTGCCGTCGGCCGCGTACCCCTTGTCCGCGCCCAGGTCCATGGTGCGAATGGTAATGGGCAGACCTCTGAGGGCTCTGACCACGGCGAGATACTGGGCCAGCTGTTCCTCTTCGTCGGGTACATCGCTGCGGTTCATGAACAGGAACTCGGTGCGGTACAGGCCGATGCCGTCGGCGCCGGCGCGGCGCGCCGCGCGTACGTCCTCTTCGAGCTCCACATTGGCGAGCAGGCGGATGCTGATACCGTCCGCGGTCACCGCCGGTGAGCTCTTCAGCCGGTCCAGTTCGCCGAGGCGTTTCTGCCGTTCGCGCTGCTTGCGCCGGTAGCTCTTCAGTGTGCTCTCGGCGACGTCCGCCAGCAGCACACCGCGGCCGGCGTCCAGGATCACCGTGTCGCCGTCGCGCACCTGGTGCGAGGTGAGATGGGTGCCGACGATGGCCGGCATGCCCAGGCTGCGTGCCAGAATCGCGGTGTGCGACAGTGGTCCTCCGGATTCGGTTACAAACCCGGCAATACCCTGGTGGTGCAACAGGGCGGTTTCCGCCGGCGTCAGGTCGTGGGCGACGACAATGGCGCCGCGCAACTGGTCGTCACTCTGCGCGCTGGCGTGGTTGCTGCCACCGATCAATATGCGCTGGATACGTGCCACCACGTGATCCACGTCGTCCATGCGGGTGCGCAGGTAGGGATCGTCCATTTCGTCGAACACCCTGGCCAGTGCATCGCGCTGCATCTTCAGAGCCCATTCCGCGTTGCACAGGTTCTGGCGGATCAGCTCGACCGGTGCCACCGTCAGCATGGTGTCTTCCAGCATCAGCAGATGGGTGTCTATGAACTCGGTGATATCGGCCGGCGTCGATTCGGGGATGGCGTTGCGTATCGCCTTGAGCTGTTGGCGGGCGGTGCGGATCGCGCGCCGGAAGCGCGCGACCTCGTCTTCCACCAGCTGCTTCTCAATGGTGGTTGCGTCCACCTCGACGGCGCTGGTCTCCAGCCGGTGCACGCGGCCGATGGCGATGCCGCGCGAAATACCGATGCCGGAGATGGTGAAGCTCATTCTTCTTCACCGAAGCGCTGTGCAATCAGTTCGGCGAGCCTGTTGACTGCGTCCTGTTCGTCTTCGCCCTCGGCAATGAGAGTGATGGCGCTGCCGCGCGAGGCCGCCAGCATCATCACACCCATAATGCTTTTGCCGTTCACTTCCTGGCCGTTGCGGGCCACCCGGATATCGCTGGCGAAGGACGAAGCCAGGGTGACGAATTTTGCCGCGGCGCGTGCGTGCAGGCCGAGCTTGTTGACAATGGTTACGGTTCTATTCTGCATGGGTTGCGTCTTGCGGCGCGCAGGTCAGCACGCCGTCGCGGCCGCCGCTGATCGCTTTAGCGGCGAGCTCATCCAGTTTCAGGTCCGGGTAGTTCAGCACCCGGAGCAGCATCGGCAGATTTACGCCCGCGACAACGCGTACACGCTGGAAATCGCCCAGCCTGCAGGCAATATTGCTGGGCGTCGCTCCGTACACATCGGTCAGCACCAGCACGCCGTCGCCGCTGTCGAGCCGCCCGGCAGCACGCCGGGCATCCTGCAGTACGCGCTCGGGGTCGCAGTCCGGCGGCGCCTCGAGGTTCAGAGTCGGCAGCGGGCACAGGGGCAGAATATCCAGCGCCGATTGCAGCAGCACCGCGCCGATGTTGCCGTGGGTAATGAGCAGTACGCCGACCGTCACGACAGCTCCCGGTGGCGGGTAACGACGTTGGGATAGTGCGTCTGAAAATGGCGTGCCAGACGCTCGACAAGATACACAGAGCGGTGCTGGCCTCCGGTGCAGCCGACGGCGATGGTCAGGTAGCTGCGGTTGCCGGCTTCGAAGGCGGGAATCCACTGTTCGAGGAAGCTGCGCAGCTGCTCGTGCATGGCTGCCACCTGGGGTTCGGAGTCCAGATACTGCGCCACCGGCTTGTCGTGTCCGCTCAGGGGGCGCAGCTCCGGTTGCCAATGGGGGTTTGGCAGACAGCGGGCGTCGAACACAAAATCGGCATCGCGGGGGATGCCGTGCTTGTAGCCAAAGGATTCGAACAGCAGTGACAGCCGGTTCCTGCTCTGGCGCGCTACCCGGCTCAGTACCAGATCGCGCAGCTGGTGAATGTTGGTCAGGCTGGTGTCGATGAACAGGTCGGCGCGCTGCGCGATCGGTTCCAGCAGGGCGCGCTCCTGTTCCACTGCTTCGGCCAGCGCGGCGCCGCTGTTGCTCAAGGGGTGACGGCGGCGGGTTTCGCTGAAACGCTTGATCAGGGTCTCGGTCTCGCAGGTCAGGAACAGTATCTCGCTGCTGATACCGCGCTGTTTGAGCTGATCCAGAACCTGACTGAACTGCTGCAGCGCCTGCGGCAGGTTGCGGGCATCGATGCCGACCGCGGCATTCTGTACCGGGGTGGCTGCCAGGCCCAGCTCCTGGGCCAGCACACTGAGCAGACCGGCAGGGAGGTTGTCGATGCAGTAATAGCCAAGATCCTCGAGCGTATGCAGCGCAACACTCTTACCGGAACCCGACAGCCCGCTGACAATGACCAGTCTCACAATCAGCTATTTTCCATGAAACGCGCCTGGCGATCCATAAACAGCTGGGCGGAGTCGAAGCCTTTCAGACGCAGCGTCTGGTTGCGGGCTGCCGCCTCGGCGAGCACCGCGAGGTTGCGGCCGGGCGCGACGGGCAGAGTGATTTCGGGGATCTCAACGCCGAGGATGGTCCGGGTGGCGCGGGCGCCGTGCAGGCGGTCGATGCTGTGTATCTCCTCTTCTGACATTTGCACCAGCTTGAGGATGAGACGCAGGTTGCGGTTCTGTTTAATGGCGCTGTCGCCAAACATGGCGCGCACATTGAGTACGCCCAGTCCGCGCACTTCCAGAAAATCACGCAGGATATCCGGGCAGTAGCCGTTCAGGACATCGGGGGCGGTCTTGGCGAATACCGGTGCGTCGTCTGCCACCAGCCGATGTCCCCGGGCCACCAGCTCCAGAGCCAGTTCGCTCTTGCCAACACTGGGATCGCCGGTAATCAGCAGCCCCAGGCTGAATACCTCCAGGAATACGCCGTGCAATATGATCTTTTCGGCGAACAGCGTGGTCAGATAATACTGCAGGTAGCTGACCAGCTGCGCAGTCGGCTGGTCAGAGCTGAGCAGAGGGACGGAGCTGGCTTCGCTGCGTTGTCGGATATCGTCCGGCACGGGCTGGTTGTCCCCGATGACGATCAGGTCGGTGCTGTCCGAGAAGATCTGATCGACCAGGTCGCAACGCGAGGATTCGCTCAGCCGCTCGAGGTGCTGGATCTCGATCGCGCCCAGTATCTGCACGCAGTTGGGGCGGATCAGGTTGAGGTGTCCGACCAGAGCGGTGGCGGCGCTGGCGAATTGCGGGTTCTTGATGCTGCGGCCTTCCCCGTGCCGGCTGCCTGCCCATTTGAGACCCAGCTTGTGCTGCAGGGTGTCGAACAGGATGCCGACCGAAGCGTCCGTGCTCATGCGGAAAGCTGTTGCCGGGAATTCCAGTGGCTGATGAGTTTATGGCACTGCTCGCTGCTGTTGGCGCGGCGCAGCTCGCTGCAGAATTTCTTGTCGCTGAACATTTCGGCGAGACGGGCGAGAATCTGCAGGTGTTCGTCGGTCGATTCGTCGGGCACCAGCAGCGCGAACAGCAGGTCCACGGGTTTCCCGTCGATGGCATCGAAGTCGATGCCGGTGCTCAGCACCAGCAGCGCCGCAATGGGTTCCTTGAGGCCCTGGACGCGCCCGTGCGGTAGCGCCACGCCATTGCCGAGGCCGGTACTGCCCAGACGCTCGCGTCCTATAAGACTGTCGAAGATCTCACCGTCGGTGAAATCCGGCAGGGCGTCAGCCAGCAACTTGCCCAGTCGGTCGAGGCTGCGTTTCTTGCTGCTGCATTCCTGTTGGCAGGCAATGCGCTCAGCGGTCAGTAGTTCGGGGATCTGCATGGTGGTTCGTCTGGCACGCGGGGCAGCTTGCGGCTGAAGCTGCCCGCTCGGGGTGGTTTCAGAACGCTTTCTTGATCGAGCCTTCGCTGCGATGATGATCAGTCACTTTTTCCTTGTGCTTCTTGATCTGGCGGTCCAGTTTGTCGGTCAACCCGTCGATCGCCGCGTACATGTCGTCCTGGGTGTGGTCGGCGAACAGTTTGCCGCCGGTGATGAGCATGGTTGCTTCTGCGGTATGCCGCAGTTTTTCCACGCTCAGCACCACATGCACGTCCTTGACGTTGTCAAAGTGGCGTTCCAGGCGTTCGAACTTCTCGTTGACATAATTGCGCAGCGGCTCGGTGATGTCGACGTGATGTCCGGTAAGATTGATCTGCATGGAGATACTCCTCAACCATGCCTCAAGCGAGGCGTTTACGTTCATTGGAAGGGGGGATGGCCATCGCTTCGCGGTACTTGGCGATGGTGCGTCGCGCCACCTTGATACCCTGGTCGGCCAACAGGTTGGCAATCTTACTGTCACTCAGCGGCTTGGAGGGTTTCTCCGCCGCAACCAGTTTCTTGATTATGGCGCGAATCGCCGTGGCCGAACATTCCCCGCCGTCGTCGGTGCCGACGTGGCTGGAGAAGAAATACTTGAACTCGAAAATGCCGCGCGGAGTATGCATGAATTTCTGTGTGGTGACCCGCGATATGGTCGACTCGTGCATTTCGACTGCCTCGGCGATATCCCGCAGCACCAGGGGCTTCATGGCTTCATCGCCATATTCGAAGAAATTGCGCTGCCGGTCGACAATGCAGCGCGCCACTTTCAGCAGGGTTTCGTGGCGGCTCTGCAGGCTCTTCAGGA